>CANGOA010000065.1 GCA_947455255.1 Flavobacteriia bacterium
AGGCAAGTCTCTCTTCTTACCTGTTCCAGAAATTGGATTAATGATGAAATATATTCTCTTTTTCATATACCGTAGTTTGATTGTGGATCAAATCTCGGTTGTAACGTTGCACCATTGCTTTCAATCTGCGCTCCATTTTTTTCGACTCTATGGGATGTTTTTTCATCGAATCGACAACCTTGTTTGCTCTCGAATCTAGACTATACAAATACCGTGCCTTTTCTTGTGAAAAGGATAACAAAAAGTTGTTTTGAAAGTAATAATACGACCCATCTAAGTACGCAACTGATTCTTTATCATGTTTTTGAAAGAATGAATTACCAAAAGAATAATAATTCGTTTTTATATTCAACACATCTAATAAGGTGGGTAAAATATCAATTTGTTGAAAGAGTTCTTCGTTTTTCTCTTTTTTCAAGCGACCGCTCGGATCAAAAAATACAATAGGAATTTTGTACATTTCTGTACGTTGGTTGTACTTCGGATTTATAGTCGCAGCCGTGTGATCTGCACACAACACAAACACCGTGTTTTTATACCAAGGTTGTTTTTTTGCGACTTCAAAAAACTTACGCAAACTGTAATCTCCATAATGCGTTGCTTCACAAATAGGTTGAGGACCTTTACGCAATTTTCCACGCATGTGTGGTGGAATGTAAAAAGGATGGTGGGAAGAAAGGGTGAAAAGACTTGCTAAAAAAGGTTGTTTGAGCGTACTAAGTTTACGCGCAGTCCAAGGATTGAAATATTCATCCAAAATTCCCCAACTTCCATCGTAATGTTTTTCGTTATTGTACTCTTTTCTTCCATAATAATGATCGAATCCAGCTTGTGCTGCAAAACCATCAAACTTCATCGATCCGTTTGTCGCGCCATGAAAAAAAGCGGAGGTATATCCTTCTTTTTTCAAGATACGTGGTAATCCTTCGATGTGGTTGTTCCCATACTGTGAAGAAATATACGGGATTTCTAATAAAGATGGAATCGATGCAAAAATTGCAGGAACGGCTTCTATGGATTTCTTTCCATTCGCAATCCCATTTTTAAAATACAAACTTTCCTTGGTTAAGGAATCAAAAAATGGAGTAAAGGATTTTTTAGCTCCTGCTGCTCCAACCCATTCGTTACCAAAACTTTCTACGATTAATACTACCACATTTGTTTTGTTGGGTAAGATGTGTTGTGGAACACTTGTACGAATCGGATTGAATAGTTTTTTTTCTTCTTTTAGCGAGAAGTAATTTTTCTCTTGCAAACCAACTTTCGACCAAGACTTCGCCATTGTAAATGGTGTATTCAACACGAAAGCAGTGTTTTCAATGCGTGTAAATTGAGAAGCATCAATCGGACTTAAAGGCTTTAATACAAATCCACCACGACCAATGAAAATAGTCATTCCGAGTGTTAAAACTAATGTAATGAGTTGTTTATATAGTTTCGTTGGTAGTTGATCGTATTTATTTACGGTCTTTGTAAACACACGATTGGATATCCACAAAAAAGCAACAAATAGGAGCATCACGAAACAAAAATCTCTGAAGTAGGAAGTAAGTTGTTGACTCAAATCATTCCCTCCTTGTACCATTTCAAAGACATCTACTGTCGATCGTTTTTTTGTGAAGCGGAAATATTCTACATCGATCAAATTGAAGAACACCAAGGTGCTATTTAACACCAAAAACATTCCTCGTAACACACCTTGATACCATGCGCGTGTTGTAAAATTTCCAGGTATTAGCGATAAGGTGATGAAGGGTAAGAAAAACAAACAGATAGTCAATACATCAAAACCAGCACCAACTACCCAATCGTTTGCAGCTACTAAGGAAAAATCGGCTTGATTGGAGAAATAAAAAACCACGCGACAAAGCTGCATGCAAAGGAATACCCACCCTAAACGTGTGAGTAAAACAGACAAATTGAGTGGGAGTAAATTCTTTAAAATTGGATTCATGCTTAACAAAAGTAAGGTATTTTTTGATAAAAATTCACCTCCCTCGGTTTCCCTGCACTACCGCTTGGTCTTCGAAAACAAAGCTTTCTCTCCACAAGGAGGGAAGATTTAAAGTTAAGTCATTATTGAAAATCAATTAATTCATTGAAACATACATTTCCCTCCTTGAGGAGGGATTAAGGGAGGTGACTCGAAAATTTCTACAAATATTTTGTTAAAAATTAATAACGAATTTACTCTCAACAAATTTATTCTCTAAATTTAGATGGAAATAAATCACGTTAACTATGAAAACAAATCACGAAATAGATTATATCATCCGAGGAGAGGAAATGCAATGTGTGGAGATCGAATTGGATCCGAATGAAACGGTTATTGCTGAACCTGGAGCATTCATGTACATGGACGAGGCCATTCAAATGGAAACTATTTTTGGAGATGGTTCTGCGCAAAGTGGTGGCGGTATTTTGAATAAACTTTTCAGTGCTGGTAAACGTATGCTCACAGGAGAAAATTTATTCATGACTGCCTATACGCATCAAGGATATGGTAAAGCTAAGGTAGCATTTGCATCTCCTTACCCTGGTAAAATTATTCCATTGGATTTATACCACTTAGGAGGAAAAATTATATGTCAAAAAGATGCCTTCTTATGTGCTGCGAAAGGCGCTTCCGTAGGAATCGAATTTCAAAAAAAGTTAGGAACTGGATTGTTTGGTGGGGAAGGATTCATCATGCAAAAAATCGAAGGAGATGGAATGGCGTTTTGCCATGCTGGTGGACATATCATCGAACGAACTTTGAGCCCTGGTGAAGTGGTTAAAGTGGATACTGGTTGTATCGTTGCTTACACACAAACCATCGATTACGACATCCAATTTGTTGGGGGAATTAAAAATACCTTCTTTGGTGGTGAAGGAGTATTTTTCGCAACTTTACGAGGTCCAGGTAAGATTTGGTTACAAACACTACCTATTTCGCGTTTGGCTTCCCGTGTGTTAGCCTATGGCAGCGTAGGTGGACGAAAAGAAGAAGGAGGAATTCTTGGTGGATTAGGAAATTTATTTGATGGGGATGGGATTTAAATCCCATTCTTTTTTCGTTTATTTGTTCTAGAAACTAAAACCTCAATATTATGTTAATTCCAATCGGGTGCGATCACGCTGGCTTTGAACTAAAAACAAAAATTATTCAACATTTAGAAGCAAAAGGTTATACCTTGGAAGATAAAGGTTGTTATTCAGAAGCAAGTATTGATTATGCAGATTATGCGCATCCTGTAGCTTCATTGGTAGAATCTACACCAGGAATGAAAGGAATTTTATTATGTGGAAGTGGAAATGGGATTAACATGACAGCTAACAAGCACCAAGGTGTACGAAGTGCTTTGTGTTGGTCACCTGAAATAGCGAAATTAGCTCGTGAACACAACGATGCAAATATTTTGACCTTGCCTGCTCGTTTCTTAACAGAAGAAGTTGCATTAGAAATCGTTGATATATTCTTTAGTACAGCATTTGAGGGAGGTAGACACCAAAATCGTATTGAGAAGATACCTTGTAATTAAATGTATTATAAACTTAAATAATAAATTTTAGGTAAAATAATGAAAAACTACCTTCAAACAGTTTATTTAAGTGTATTCGAATTTTTCTTGTTCTTCCTTTTCTCTCTTCGGTTAGTAGAAACTTGGATGGTATTCAAAACCTCCGAAGAACAAAATTTTGTTTTATTTAAAAATGAAATCATAGGCTTTTGTCAAGATAGTTGGATTTCATTCTTAATTTTTTTATTCATTTTTCCTTTAACTAATTTCATAAAAAGTTATTCTCAAAAAACTGGAAATACCATATTATTGTTAATTACTCTTGTATTAGCATTTATTCACCTTATTTGTATTTCCTTTTTTTGCTATCAACTCATACGACTTGACGTATTTATTTATAAGTACGAACTAAAAGAAATGTGGATGACTGTAAATACAACAGATTCAGTTAATGTAAACATGTATATTTTCATATTCTGTTTATTCTGTGTCATATACACCATAGGATTTCGTTGGTTTAGTCGTAAACAATTTTCAAGCAAAAAATTAAAACTAATCATTGACAAGAGATGGAATTGGGTTAGTGACACAAATCTTTTATCCACAGACAAAGTATTCTCAAAATAAAGGGTATTATTTTATTGCACAATCGTTTAAACACTTTATAAAATCTGAAGAAACAGACTACACACTGAACGATCGAAGATCATTTCAAGCATTGTATCCTACTAAAAAGTTTACCAATGTTACTTATCCCTTACTTCATGAAAGTAGTTATCCGAATGTGTTAGCACCTTATATAAATGACTTTGAAAAAAAACCAAACATCGTACTTTTAATTGTTGAGGGATTAAACAACGACTATATTAAAGACAAATATAGAAGTATAGATTTGATGCCGAATGTACGAAAATTAGCACAAGAAGGATTGTATTGGAATCGTTGCCTTACACTTGGTGAGCGCTCATTTGCGGCTTTACCTTCGCTTATTGGAAGTTTACCTTATGGAGAACTTGGTTTTACTTTACAAACGAGATATCCTTACCACCATACATTGGTCTCTTTATTACATGCAAATGATTACAAAACAACATTTTACTACGGTCAAGGAGCATGGTTCCACAGAAAAAATTATTTTCTAAATTTTAACAACATTGACTACGTATGTGATAAAGAAACTTTCGGTCCGAGATACCAAAAAGTAATAGCCAAAGACTTTTTTGTTGGGTACAATGACAAAGATTTGTTTTCACATTCACTTCAAGTAATCGATACCTTAAATGCTAAAAATCGATTAGATATTTACTTTACTGGAACGAGTCATTCACCATTTAAAATTAGTAATCAAAAGCATTATGAAGCTAAACTAAACCGTTTAATAAGTAAATGTAAATCAGAAAAAGACAAACAATTTTTAAAGACAAATAAGACATTTATACTTTCTGAATTATTTGTAGATGATGCCATAAAGGATTTTATCGATGCATATAAAAGGAGACCAGATTTCGAAAATACTTTGTTTGTAATTACAGGCGACCACCCAATGACTGAATTACCTCGAGATAATTCTTTAAAACGCTTTCATGTTCCGTTAATTCTTTATTCTCCAAAAATTAAAAAACCAAAAACATTCACAAACATAGTATCTCATTTAGACCTTTATGAATCTATGTTGGGTTTACTAAAAAGATATGGTGTAACACCTCCTATACAATCAGCAGCATTAGGTTCACATTTACTCAATAAATGTACTCCTAATTTAGCATTCATGAATGATAATAGAGAAGTGATAGACTTTTTATCCGGAAATTTTTACCTCTCCGACAAAGAATTATATCGGGTACATTCTAACTTTAAACTTAGCAAAGTTAACAATCCAGAAAAATTAAATGAACTCACAGTCAAACTAAACGCTTTTCAAAAGACAAGTAAATACGTATGTCAAAATGATAAAATAATTCCTATATCACTATATACAAAAGGTATAAATTGTAAGGTTATATATTACAAATCAAGCAAACGTGTAATCTCATGTTCTACCGAGTATACAAACATTTTAGAAGCAAAGAAAATAGCAAATAAAGTATCCTATATTGATATTTCATTTAGATATGATAAACATCCTGATCCGAATATATCGTTCGTTTTTCAATTACAAAACATGAAAAATGACGTATTATTTTGGAAAAATGTTGGTATTAAAAATGATGAAAAAACTTTTCAATATCGATTAGAAATTCCTAAGCAATTAACAAAGGAAAAAAAATTGAATTTATCGCTTATGTTTTGGAATAGTAAAAAAGAACTATTTAAAATAAAGGATTTAAAGATATTAGTTAGGCAATAAATACTTAAAAATACCGCTCTACCTTACTCACAACCACAACATCTGGTCGTAAACTATCCACTATTTTTTGATCGTAATCTTGCCAATAGTAATAAGATTCTTTAAAGTGTTGTGAAAAATAAGGAATCAAATTTCGTGTATAGGAATCTCTAAAAAACAACACTTTTTTGTTTGATTTCGCGGATGGATTAACCTGTTTGTATGAAATATCATTTGGAGTAGCAAAAATTTTTACCTGCTTTCTAAATTTCAACTGAGGAATTTTTTCTGGAAATAAATTGGAAGAACACATTCCCATAATTTCTAACAAATCTCCTGTTTGATTAAGCTTATAACTTAGTTTAAATTCTTTTCGGTTTTTCGGTTTTTCTCCAATAACTGAGGATGTATGCTTCATGAAATAAACGTATCCATAGTAAGCACCTAATAGATTCCAGTGTGTATCATTTTTAAGGTATAGTCGTTCGTTCTTATACTTGCATAGAAAATGTTTCGGATAAATAATCGGGATAGCGGTTTTTGTACTTTGAAAATAGCGGATAATTTGTTCCACTTTAGAAATCGTATCTTTTACCATCCATTGCAAATGACGTGGAACATATTCAGGATAAATGGTCGTTTTATTTGGCCAAACAACTAAAAGATATTTACAATTTCTTTTTTCTAATAACTTTTTCCTGTCTACATGAATCTTTCTAAATACTTTTAATTCCTGCGAAGTAAGCAAATCTCGATGGGTATAACTCCCGTAAGAATAATCTAGTTTGGAAGTTGGAAACAACCAATTTGAACGACCAATTTGAACATCTTTGGGATTAGAACTGCTATTAAAAACTGTCACTTTTAGTACCGACTGCCAATAAGTAAATTCATTTCTTAAACTAAAATGCTCTTCGTAATATGCTCCTAATTCTTGCAATATCGAATCATTCCATGCCAAATTAGGAAAAGCTTTTAAACTTCGATTTTCACAATTAACAGTAGAAGATGAGTTGAACGTACTTTTTAAGGTCGGACTCAACAACACCAAAAAGAACAGGATGCAATAACTTATGATATGTAAACGCGAGACCCTCATTAAAATCGAAAATAGATAAAAGGATTATAACTTAAGGAGGATAATTCCATTAACGAAAACAGTAACAACAGCAAATGAAAAATACTCACTACATAACTATAATTTACAGATGGAGTTAATCGAGTGATGAAGGTATAGATGTACCTTTTCACAGGCATTACAAAGAGTATTCCGACCAAAAAGAGTACGAGTATATAGGGTGTAATTAGCGTTAAAAAATAATTGGATCCTTCGACATCACATGCCACCAGTTTTTGTAAGTAGATACAACTCCCTTCAAAAGATTCCACACGGAAGAAAACCCATGCAACGATTACTACCAATAAAGTATAAACACGTCTTAAAAATGAATAGGATGTTGTTTGATTAAACTTAACTACACGTTCTAGAATAATAAATAAACCGTGAATTAAACCCCACACTAGAAAGTTAATACTCGCGCCGTGCCAGAGTCCTGTTAGCACAAATACGATTAATAAATTTAAGAGAACTCTTCCTTTTTTTCGTTGATTGCCACCTAAAGGAATATACACATATTCTTTAAACCAAGTCGAAAGTGAAATATGCCACCTACGCCAAAAATCCTGAATCGAGGTCGCGATGTATGGATAGTTAAAATTCTCTTTAAAATGAAACCCCATCATACGCGCTAGACCGATTGCCATGTCCGAATAACCCGCAAAATCATAATAGATCTGTAAGGTATAGCACAAAATACCTACCCATGCAGAAACGGAAGAAAGTTCCATTGTCGGTGTGTTCATGATTTCGTCGGCGATAAACGCAAAATTATTCGCCAAAATGATTTTTTTCGCTAAACCACGAATGAATCGATTGATACCACTATAGACTTCCGTCAATAATATTACGCGATTTTTTAACTCTACATGAATGTCGTGGTACTTGATAATTGGTCCTGCAATAAGTTGCGGGAAATATGCTAAGTATAATCCTAAATCCAGGATGTTTTTAGAGGCGGAGGTATGCTTACGGTAAACATCCACTACATAGGATAAACCATGAAAGGTAAAAAATGAAATTCCAATCGGCATGGCAATTCCTTGTAAAAATGGGCTTTCCGTTAAGGAAGTTATTCCAAGTAACTTGATGAAAAAGAGTAAATACTTGTAATAAAAAAGCAAAGAAAGATTACCAACAACACAGAGCACTAAATAGGAATAAGCGTAGTTTTTTGGTAGTGTTTGTTGTCTTTCAATGACCCAGGCAAAAACGAAATTCCAACAAATGGAGAGTAACAATAATAATGTCAACCCTTTCTCTCCGTAGTAATAAAAAAGTAAGCTAACGATTAATAGAAAAGTATTGCTGAATTTTTTGGGTAGGACATAGTTGATTAACAGTGTAACCGGGAGGAAAAGAAATAAAAAAGTAAAGGAACTGAAGACCATGGATTAATTCTTTACTGAAATACACTTTTGAATCATTAAGCAAATATAAATAAACTCCTAGAGTTTTAGGGGTGTACATTTATTTATGTAAAATTTTTAATAGATAATCCAATAATTTCAGATTATCTATTAAAATTTATACATTTGTAGTATGAATACGTATCAACTTGCAAATTATTTTGGACAAATGATTGTTTCTCATGCCTCCTTAAAAAGCATGTTATCAGAATACACGAATCCAAATGATAAAATTTATCGCTTACTTGCTGACAAACAACTACTATCTCTTAAAAAAGGATTATATATATTTTCCCCAGAACTAGCAAAAAACACCCCTCCCGCTATTATTGTAGCAAATCAACTCATAGGACCATCTTATGTGTCCTTGGAATATGCATTAAGTTATTATCAAGCTATTCCGGAAAGAGTGTATGTTGTAACATCAGTAACAACAAAACCAACAAAATCAATAAATACACCCATTGGTCGCTATACCTATTCTCATATTTCAAAATCATATTATAACATTGGATTAAAACAAGTAGCTTGTGAAAATGGATTTTTCGGTATCATTGCCTGTCCTGAAAAGGCAATAATAGATACAATTGTAATGACCAAAGGATTAATTTTTAGATCTCTAAAAGATGTTTCTAATTATTTAATTGAAGACATGCGGATCGATGAAGATTGGTTACGTAAATTAAATATACAATTAGTGACAGAAATACAACAATACGCACAGAAAAAGAAAAGTATACAATTATTAATCAACTATTTACAATCCATATGATACAAGACTGGATTCAAAGTTACAGCCCAAAAAACGATGAAGAATTAAAACACGCACTTCGTGAAATCGTTCAAGAAACTACCTTGAGTGGATTATATCGTGGAGATTTTTTTGAAAAAGCTGCTTTTTATGGAGGAACTGCTTTACGTATTTTTTACGGTTTACCTAGATTTTCAGAAGATTTAGATTTTTCACTATTAAAACCAAATCCTGAATTTAAGTTAGATCCATATTTAAAAAGTATCATTGACGAATGTGAATCTATTGGTTTACAGGTAACTGTAAATAGAAAAAACAAAACAACACAGTCAAGTATTGACTCTGCATTTTTGAAAACTGAAACTAGTTGGGATGAATTAATCGTAAATCTTCCTAAAAGCAGTTTAACGATTTCATTAAAGATCAAGATTGAAATTGATACAAACCCACCTTTAGGATTTGTTACAGAAGAAAAATTACTCCTAAAACCCTTTTCATGCTATATAAAATCATTTTCACCACCCGATCTATTTGCTGGAAAAATGCACGCTTTATTATTTCGAAAATGGAAAACAAGAATTAAAGGGAGAGATTGGTATGATATGGAATGGTACATTAAAAAGGGTATAGCATTACATTTATCTCATTTTAATACAAGGGCGATACAAAGTGGGGATATTTCAACAGCGATAACTAAAGATGAACTTTTAGAATTATTGAATCAAAAAATCAATTCCTCTTCGATTGATCGAGTAAAAGAAGATGTAATCCGTTTTATATCAAAACCAGAAGAATTAGACCTTTGGTCGAAAAACTATTTTATAGATTTACTTCAGCATTTGAAGATTGCTTAATTCAATTTTTTCTTCTAAAAAATTAAACTAGTATACTGTTTTGTTTCCAAAAATTACGATTTATAGTAATAAACAGAAATAAAATGAAGGTTTACTTAATTATAGAACCTCAAAACTGCACAAGAAAACTTAATCTGGAACTTTTTATAGTTACTTCATTTGATGCACTAGGTTCAATATTTGTAAAACCAAAGCGTACTTCTGGTTTAACAGTAATGGTATAACGTTCCGTAGGAAATTTAATGCCTAACCCGAAAAATAAACCTTTATTTATTGATGGAGTATAATTTTCATTACTTACATATAGGTTATTCGAAAAATGAGTCATAATAGGATGAATTCCTGTAAATCTGGAAGCAAAATACGTATCTAAGTAACCACCTGCATCTATGTTTATTCGTTTAAATGCACATCTTAATCCCAACAACGGAGTTAGTGCATTTAGTTTGTAGCTATTTGTTCTATTAAGAGTTTCTATCCTTTGGTGATTGTATTCAAGACCCACAAATACTTTTAATAAGGAAAACATAGGATGTTTAGTAACCACATATAAACCTACACCTGCGCCTAAATTTTGATAGTTCACTTCTGAAAAACTAGCATTTAAAGACAAGGCATATTCTATATCCAAGCCCTTGTTTTTCTCTTGCGAAAAAGTGAAAAAGGAAAAAATTAGAAATGGGAAGATTAAAAGTTGTTTCATGATTTTATAAATTATTTTCTCCTCCCCACAAAAAAAGACTTCATTAATTCTCCACATTCCTCCTCCATCACGCCATTCGTAACCAAGGTTTTTGGGTGGAATAAAGAAGGATGTACCTTACAAGCTCCGCGTTTTTCGTCGCGGGCTGCATAGACAATTTTATCAATTTGTGACCAGTAAAGCGCACCAGCACACATACAACACGGTTCAAGTGTTACGTACAAGGTGCAACCATGCAAGTATTTTCCTCCTAAGGAATTTGCTGCCGCAGTAATGGCAAGCATTTCTGCATGTGCGGTTACATCCGTGAGTTGTTCGGTAAGGTTGTGGGCACGCGCAATGATTTGATTGTTTGCAACAACAACAGCTCCTACAGGGATTTCTCCTAAGTCGTAGGCTTGTTGAGCTTCGTGAAAGGCTTGTTTCATGAAGTAGTTGTCGTCAAACGGATTGATCATAGCTCGTTTGTAAATTGTATTATTAATGTGTCTACCCTTCGACTACGCTCAGTGGGACACAATAATACTCATTGGAAAATCTAAAAATTAATCATTCAATTTCAATACCGCCATAAACGCTTCTTGAGGTACTTCTACGCGACCAACTTGACGCATACGTTTCTTACCTTCTTTTTGTTTTTCCAACAATTTACGTTTACGAGAGATATCACCACCGTAACATTTTGCGGTAACGTCTTTACGCAATGCTTTGATGGTTTCACGTGCAATAATTTTCGCACCAATTGCTGCTTGAATTGGAATTTCGAATTGTTGTCTCGGGATTAATTCCTTCAACTTCACACAAATTTTCTTTCCTAATTCGTACGCGTTAGAACGGTGAACCAAGGCTGAAAGCGCATCAATTGGTTCCGCATTCAACATGATATCTAACTTAATCAAATCCGATTTTTTATACCCAATTGGGTGGTAGTCAAACGACGCATACCCACGAGATACCGATTTCAAACGGTCATAAAAATCAAATACGATTTCCGCTAACGGCATTTCAAACGACAGCTCTACCCTGTCTTGCGTTAAATACACTTGATTTTTTAATTCACCACGTTTTTCGATACACAAACTCATTACCTGTCCGGTATATTCCGATTTTGTAATTACTTGTGCTTTGATGTATGGTTCTTCGATACTTGCCATGTGCGATGGATCCGGCAATTCCGATGGGTTGTTTACAATGATTGCTTTTTCAGGATCTTTTGTTAAATACGTAAAGTACGATACGTTAGGTACCGTCGTAATCACCGTCATATTAAACTCGCGCTCCAAACGTTCTTGAATAATTTCCATGTGTAACATTCCTAAGAATCCACAACGGAAACCAAAACCAAGTGCAGCTGAAGATTCTGGTTCGAATACCAAGGAAGAGTCATTCAATTGTAATTTTTCCATGGAATAACGTAACTCTTCGTAGTCATCCGTTTCCACTGGATAAATACCTGCAAATACCATTGGTTTCACATCCTCAAATCCTTTGATCGAAGTCAAACAAGGATTTGCAGCATTCGTAATTGTATCTCCAACTTTTACTTCGTTTGCTTGTTTAATCCCAGAAATGATGTATCCAACGTCACCCGCTTTCACCTCATTTTTAGGAACCAAATCCATTTTTAAAATACCAATTTCATCGGCATTATACGTTCTTCCTGTGTTGAAGAATTTTACCTTATCTCCTTTTTTGATTGTACCATTTTTGATACGGTAGTAGGCAATAATTCCACGGAAAGGGTTAAACACCGAGTCAAAAATCATCGCCTGTAATGGCGCGGATTCATCTCCTTGTGGTGGTTTGATACGTTCAATAACCGCTTTCAAAATAGCATCTACCCCTAAACCAGTTTTACCAGATGCAGGGATAATGTCTTCCATTTTACAACCGATCAATTCAATAATTTGATCACTCACTTCCTCCGGCATTGCTCCTGGAAGATCCATTTTATTTAAAATTGGAATGATTTCTAAATCGTGTTCTAGTGCCAAATATAAGTTTGAAATCGTTTGTGCCTCGATCCCTTGGGAAGCATCTACGATCAACAAAGCACCCTCACAGGCAGCAATCGAACGAGAAACTTCGTACGAGAAATCCACGTGACCTGGGGTGTCAATTAAGTTTAATACGTATTCAACACCTTCGTATTTGTAGTTCATTTGAATCGCATGACTCTTGATCGTGATACCACGTTCGCGTTCAATATCCATGTCATCCAATGCTTGTGCTTGCATGTCGCGATCCGCAATTGTTCCAGTAGTTTGTAATAATCTATCCGCCAAGGTACTTTTACCATGGTCAATATGTGCGATGATGCAGAAATTACGTATGTTTTTCATCTAAAAATGTTGGAAATTTGTTTGTTACACAAAAATATAACAATTCATGGATATATAATGATTTTTTTCCTCTGAAACTTATTCTATAAAATTCCGTTTAACTAACTATGTTTCGATTAAAAGAGGTGCTTAAAAAAAATGGATTGTTGCTTGCGACGGCATTTTCTTTCATCCTTTTTTTGACCCATAATCAATTTGTTTTTCGCTCCGATTTTTCCTCCGATATTGAAAATTATCAGGGAAAATTTCGGAAAAAAATGGACAAATTAGATGCGTTTTTAGCCTATAAAAAGAAGCATTTTTCAGAGAAAAAAATCTCCATTTTGAATCGAAAAGATTTAGAAGAAAACAGTTTTTTTCTACACATTTACCGCAACGATTCTTTGTTATTTTGGAACACAAATCAGCTTCCGATTTCGCGTTTTTCAGACATCCATTTTCCAAGTGAAGGAATCGTTCATTTACAAAATGGATGGTATTATTCTAAAATTTTGAGGATTAAAAACTGTCAATTAGTAGCCAGTTTTTTGATCAAAAAAGACTACCCATACGAAAATTTGAACCTTAAAAACACGTATAATCCGGAGCTGAATTTACCCTTTCGCGCAAGTATAATTTTAGAAAAAGACAACGCATATCCGATTTATTCTTCCAATAAAAAATTCCTTTTTGCGTGGTACATTTTTCCTAATCAATTGATCTCCTCCTTGGATAGCGATCTCCTTTTTTGCTCCTTTTTGCTCTTCCTTTCGTTTGCGTTTTTGTCCCTTTATAAATTCCAAAAACGATTAAATAGCACCTGGTTTTTGATCTTACTTTCGACCGTAATTTTAGCGCGCATTGCGAGTGTAAAATGGCATTGGTTTGTCTTTGTTCATGGTATCACAGCATTCGATCCCTCACTGTATTCGAGCAATTATTGGTCGCCCAATTTCGGTGAATACATCATCTCATGTATCACGGCTATTTGGTCTATTTTCGCAATAATCAATTATATTAAGCGAAATTCGGATAAAAAACTACCTTTATGGGTAATGTATACCTTACTGTTTACAGCAGTTATTTTTTCCTTTTTCTTAGGAGAAGCATACCGAGGATTGATTGAAAACTCTTCCATTCCTTTAAAAATAGAAAACCTGTTTGAATTGAATTTTTACTCCTTTTTAACCTTCGTTTCGATGGGGGTTTTGTTCTTTTCTTACTTCCGTTTTTTTAGACAAATTTTACTTTTATTGAAAGATAAAAACCAAAAAAAGAGAGTTGTATTTTTTGCTTGGTTGGGAATTAGTGTTGGGTGTATTTTGCTAGACATGACTTTCGGAAATCAGCAAATTTTGTTGTTGCTTTTGTTGTCTTTAATCTCTCTTTTAATTTTTCATTTTACATTTTATTGGAACGGAAAAATTCATTTTGGGTATGGCATGTTATTGCTCTTTTTATTTTCATTTTTTGTCGCACTCAACTTGGAAGTGTTTCATGTGAAAAAAGAAAATGCCGAACGAGAATTGTTGGCAAAAAGGTTAGCATCTGATCAAGACATCTCCACCGAAAATGAGTACCTCACCTTAAACAAAAAAATTGCTGAAGACGATTTTATACGACGCATTTTAGTACAGGAAAAATCGATGGGAATTTCCGAATTTAAGGAGAACATGGAACGTCGTTTTTTCAATGGATTTTGGGAACGATATGATACCGAATTTTACCTCTACGATAACGCTAAAAATTCACTCATCAACTATGCCAATTTTCAGACTACGAATTTGGAAAATTTGGAAGTAATTATCAACCGACATAGTCTACCTTCGGAGTTGGATGGTCGTATGTTTTACATCAAAGATTACACGAGTCAATACAGTTATATCATCCGACAAGAAATAAAAAATTCCTCCGATAAAATTATTGGCACACTTTATTGCGCATTAAAATCAAAAAAGATTCCAGAGAAAATTGGGTTCCCACGTTTATTAATTTCTGGAGAGGCACATGTCATCGAACCGCTTGAAAAATATTCCATCGCCAAATATTACGAAGGAAAGTTAGTAAGTCATAATGGAAAATTCTCTTACCCTTCCGAAGATTTTGGTTTGACCAACAACACCCCTATCAAAGATGGATATTACAACAATGGAGGATACAACCATTATTTATTGCGCAAAAACTATTTGGACTTAATTGTGCTTTCCATTGAAAATCATAGTACGTTACATTGGTTTACCTCCTGTTCGTATTTGTTTAGTTTTTTTGGAGTCTTTTTAATCGTTCCATTATTTGTGCGTAGAAGGAATGAAATATTTTACTTCAAACAATTTTCGTTGGCACTACGAATTCAAATTATTTTGATTGGGATTGTCTTTATCGCCTTATTGGTTTTTGGTTTAGGGAGTGGTTCTTTCGTGACGAATCAATACAAAGAATATACGAGTGAAATGATCAAAGAAAGGATACGATCTTTGGAACGCGATCTGAAACAAAAATTTGGTGGAACAACGAATTTGAGTATTGAACAAAATGGGGACGCTTTGGAGTACGTCTTACAAAAATTAGCAACTGTATTTGTAACCGACATTAACATCTATGATCAATCCGGTTTTTTAGTTGCCTCTTCCCGACCCAAATTATTTAACATCGGATTACTATCAGAGCAAATCAATCCAAAAGCACTTTTCGAATTAAATCAATTCCGTAAATCAGAATACATCCATGAAGAGACGATTGGAAATTTACAATTTCAATCCGCCTATCTCCCACTATATAACAACGAAGGAAATTTATTAGCGTTTATCAATTTACAGCACTTTGGTCAGCAACAAGGTGTCGAATTCCAAATCAAGCAATTTTTGGAAGCCATTATGAATGTTTCGATTTTGTTATTGGCTTTATCCGTAATTTTTGCCTTATTCGTTTCTACTTGGGTAACGGCACCGCTGCGTTCCTTACAAGAGAGTTTATCCAACATTCAATTAGGGAAGTATAACAAACCGATTTCCTACAGCGCTAAAGACGAAATTGGAGCCCTTGTAGACGATTACAACAA
>CANGOA010000066.1 GCA_947455255.1 Flavobacteriia bacterium
ATCGTCCTTAATTTCTTAATGGTAAGTGATACCTACCACCAAACACAACCTCTTCTTCTAAAATCAATTGCTGCAATACGTTCTTGATTTGTTCTTCCTGAATTGTTGGATTCTGTGCGATAATTTCATCCAAAGACATTGCTTGAACTTCCAACTGTGATAAAATCCGTGCTATAATTTGCGCGCGCGCAAGTTTCTCTTTACGAATTGCGCGACAATAATCGCATTTTCCACATAGTGCTACATCCTGACCAAAATAATGTAGAATGAATTGCTCTCGACAATGGGATGTTAATAAATACGTTTGCATATTATCCCAACGTCTGAAAGCACGAATTTTTCGATTGTGATAAACTTCATCAGAAACACGCATGTAATCGTCTGGTAAACGCTCATGTAAGAAAGTTACTTTTGGTAAATCCGTTTTCCAGGTGATGTCTATAATACCGTTTTGTTCTAAAAATTGTAGTTGTTGCTCCAATTCTTTTGTGGTGATTTTAAGTTTCGATGAACATATTACTTCATCCAAATCAAAATAATGATCAAAGATTCCAGGGTAGCTACGACTTAAAAAACTAATGAGTTTAGCTACTTTTTCATACTTGATTTGAAAACTATACAATACTGTATTTCCAACTGAAAACTTTATACGTGTTGGGTTTAAAACACTTTCGTTGAATAAGATATCTCCATTCATCTCAAGTATTTTCAAGGATTGGTAAGTTTCTATGACCTCCAATTTATAGATGTTACATAAGGCTTTTAAATCGATTGGAAACGATTCGCCTTCGCCTGAACCAATCGCCAACTTTAAATAATTACACAAGGCACGGTAAGTCGATTTAACGGTTTGAATAGGAGGGAACTGCTTTTGTACTGTTTCGTGAGTAGATGAAATGTCGCGTTGGTTTAGTAGTACAAGTGTGCGTGATTCTTTCCCGTCACGACCGGCACGACCAGCTTCTTGAAAATAAGCCTCTATATTATTGGGGAATTCAAAATGAATCACATAACGCACATTGGGTTTGTCGATCCCCATACCAAAAGCATTGGTGGCTATCATGACATGAATTTCATCCTTCATCCAAGTGTTCATCATCAAATTACGTTGAACAGCATCCAATCCACCATGATAAATCCCTGTCTTGATACCTTGATTTAAAAGAAAATTAGCAACTTCTTTTACTGATTTACGTGTTTGGCAATAGATAATACCACACATATGTGGGAATTTTTGCACCCATTTCAGTAAGGCTTCTTCTTTATTTTCTACTTTGTGAACTTCATAACTCAAATTGGCACGTTGAAAGGAACTTTCAAAGACATTCGGATTTTTTAATTCCAATTGTAAAATGATATCTTCTTTTACTTCTTTTGTAGCTGTAGCTGTCAAAGCGATGATCGGTACGTTAGGGTGGTGTTTTCGTAAATCCGAAATTTTACGGTATGGAGGTCGAAAATCATGTCCCCATTCTGAAATACAATGTGCTTCATCTACAACAATCAAGGAAACATTCATTTGCTTGAAACGTTCGATGAACAACCGTGACTGGAGGCGTTCCGGGGAAGTGTATAGGAAATCAATTCCTTCAAATTTAGCATTGTCAAGGGTAATGTCGATTTCGCGGTAACTCATCATACTGGTGATTGCTTTCGCGCGTATTCCCTTCGCTTCTAGTTGATCGACTTGGTCTTGCATCAATGAAATCAACGGTGAGATGACGATACAAATACCTTCGCGGGCAATTCCGGGAATCTGAAAACAAATGGATTTACCACCACCTGTCGGCATCAATGCCAAGGTATCCTTTCCATAAATGACAGAGTCAATAATATCTTCCTGGGTAACTCGAAACGAATCAAACCCCCAGTATTTTTTTAATATTTCTTGACTTTTCTTCATTTATAAAATTTGCTAACTTTATGATATGTTATTGTAAAACAGGTTGTTATATGTGTGTTGTATGTTATATTTTTTTCTGTTGTTTGTTTGTTTGTTTGTTTTCCGTGTTGTAGAGATAAGGTATGCCTTATCCCTACAACAATACAATCCTATTCCGTCACTCCGTCACCCGTCACTCCGTCACCCGTCACTCCGTCACCCGTCACTTCGTCACCCGTCACTTCGTCACCCGTCACCCGTCACTCCGTCACTCATCACTCTTCCCTTCGTTGCTCTTCTTGCAGTACAATTGAATCATATATTGCACTGTTTTATCACCCAATTCTTCCGCTTTTGTGAAATCACCACAACCTCCTTGTTCGCCACTCTTCATTTTTGCAACTCCTCGTGCTATGTATGCACGCGAATAATCTGTTTTTAAACTGATTGCTTGATCATAGTTTGAAATCGCATCGCTGTATTTTCCTTGGAGGGTATAGACATTTCCCAATTCAAAATAGACATCTGGATAGGCGTTATTGATGGAAATTGATTTCAGATAATCTTTGATGGCTTGTTTGTAGTGACCAATAGCTTGCTTTGCATTTCCTCGATTATAGTATGCTTTTGCGTGTTTTTTGTTGAAATGAATTGTTTGATCAAAATCATTAATTGCTTCATGATATTCACCTAAGATATTATGAACTTCTCCACGTAAATTATAACTTTCAGGAGCACTGGGATTGATACCTATCGCATGATTATAATCTGCAATGGAACCACGATAATCACCTAAAAATGTTTTCGCAATTCCACGATTGACATAGGCTTCTACGTAGTGAGCATTAATTTTTAAAGCTTTATTGTACTCAAGAATGGCTGCTTTGTAATTTCCTTCCGCTTCTTTTGCTATACCTGCTTCCAAATGATCTTCTGCTTTCTGACAGAAACAAGCTGTAGAAAGAAAACAAATGAAGACAATGAATAGCGTGTTTTTCATGATGTTAATATGTAATATCAATAGGTAAAGTTAAGGAAAAATTACGTTTTAAGCTTTTAGTACTTTAAATCTACATTTTCTAAACTTTCTCATACGACTCACTCCAAGCTCGCCCTTTATTTCTAAATTACTGAATGGTAAATCCCCATCCAACCAATCTGTAATTTCACCCTGAGCTAGTCGAAGGTGTCCAACCCATAATTTTCTAAACTTTCTCATACGACTCACTCCAAGCTCGCTCTTTATTTCTCAATTACTGAATGGTAAATCTCCATCCTTTCAAACTGTAAAATCACCCTGAGCTAGTCGAAGGTATCCAAGCCTTAATTTTCTAAACTTTCTCATACATCGCAAACCAATGTACATCCTTCATTTCTCAATTTCTAAATGGTAAAATCCCCATCCTTCAATCTATAATTTCACCCTGAGCTAGTCGAAGGGATCCAAGCCTTAATTTTCTAAACTTTCTCTTACGTTACAAACCAATGCTAGTCCTTCATTTCTCAATTTCTGAATGGTAAATCTCAATCCTTTCAAACTGTAAAATCACCCTGAGCTAGTCGAAGCGCTATAATTCATAATCTTTTTATTATCTTTAAACAATGAAAATTTCTGCATCTATATACAGCGACAAAAAGCGTCCATTGAAAGACGTTATTTTAGATTTGGTCGCACATCAGGTGGATTTATTACATGTGGATTGTAATGATGATATATCTGTTTTTGAAGATATTAAGCTAATTCGTACGTGGTGTGATTTACCAATTGACTTACATATAATTACACCTTATCCTAGTAAATATATCGATTTATTACGTGAAAATCCAGTGGAATACGTAACTTTTCAATACGAAGATTTAAAAGAAAAGATTGAATTACCATCCAATTTTACAGGTAAAAAAGGACTTGCTGTAATAACACCAACTGATGTTGCTGTGTTTAAAGAATACGAAAATTTCGATTTTATCTTGGTGATGGCAACAATTCCAGGACAAAGTGGTGGTGTTTTTGATACTTATAATTTCTCAAAAATTCGCAAATTCAAAAAGCTTTATCCAGCAAAATCTGTCCATGTTGACGGTGGGGTGAACGGTGAAGTTTCCTTTATTTTACGAAATATGGGTGTGAGTAGTTCTGTTTCTGGATCTTATTTATTCAACGGTCCAAGTATAGGGCATGCTTTGATGAACCTAACCAAGCGAAACGTAGAATCTCAATTTGTAGTGCGTGATTTTATGATTCCTTTGGATGAAAGTCCTGTTATACACGAACATAAATTATCTTTCAAACACGTTCTTGAAACCATTGAGCATGGTAAACTAGGCTTTGCATTGGTGGTGAAAGAAACTAATGAATACGTTGGTTTGATTTCTAACGCGGATGTCCGTAAAGCCTTGTTACATTCGATTCACGATTTGTCGAACCTAGATGTTTATAAAATGATAAATACGGCTTCTGTAGGGATTCAAGAAACAGCTACAGTAAATGAAATGTTACAATTAATCAAAAAATATGCTTTTCCAATTACGTATTTACCCGTACTCAATGAGGCGAATAATGCGGTAGGAATTGTTACTTTTGTGAACCTAATTCGAGGAGAAATATGATTATTCAATTACAAAAAAATATAACTCAGCAAGAAGCTACACAATTAGCGACTGATATTCAAGCTTTTCATATTGTTTATGAGGGTGAAAATTTCTTGATTACAGGTTCTGGTGTGAAAGAAATTCCAAGTCAATTAGCAGGGAAAACAACGAATAATTGGGTTTTTGCAAATGATTTACAACTAGCATCTAGTAAATTTTTACCTACAAAACGTACTGTTCAGTTTGGAAATGTTCTGATTGGTGGTGATACTAAAAATACAGTCATTATCGGAGGACCTTGTTCAGTAGAAAGTGAAGAGCAAATTCGTACTTCATCGACTTTTATTTCTGGATTAGGATTAAAAGTATTACGTGGAGGATGTTATAAGCCAAGAACAAGTCCATACAGTTTTCAAGGTTTAGGATTAGAAGGATTGAAATTGTTAGCGAAAATGCGCGAGGAATTTGGATTAACTGTGATTACGGAAGTACGCGACGCTACGCATATTGAAGAAGTTATTGAATATTCGGATGTTATCCAAGTGGGTGCTAAAGCAATGTATGATCAAGGAATTCTTCGTGCATGTGCAAAAACTCAAAAACCAATATTAATCAAACGTGGTTTTGGAACGACACTTCAAGAATTTGTTCAAGCAGCAGAATTTGTCCTTTCTGGTGGAAATCCAAATGTAATTTTGTGTGAACGTGGAATTCGTACGTTTGAGACTGGTACTCGTTTTACATTAGATCTTTGTGGTGTTGCATGGTTGAAACAAAATACAAATCTTCCAATTATTTTAGATCCGAGTCATGCGATGGGCTATGCCTACGGAGTGGCCGATCTTGCACGTGCGTGTGTAGCTATGGGAATCGATGGTTTGTTAATTGAAACACACCCTGATCCTTCTGTTGCGAAATCAGATGCTTCACAACAATTGAATCACCAAGAATTTGAAAATTTAATTACTTCTTTACGTCCTGTAGCTACAAGCGTGGGTTATAACATTGTATAAATGGTATTTTTAGAACAAAATATACGTGGTTTGTGCGCGAAATTCGGTTTAGATTTCGAATCCTTTCTAGCTGATTTTCAAGTGGAAAGTGTAACTGAAATCCCGTTGGTAGAGTTAGAGGCAATCACGGAAGAATACGAATTGGATTTACATGCCCTATTATTCAAACCACTGTTTAAAAATGAACATTTAACGGAAAAATTGGCGAAAATTAAATTGCTAATCTTGGATGTAGATGGTGTGATGACGGATGGTGGAATGATTTTCTCTGAAAGTGCTGATCAACAAAAGAAATTCAATACCAAAGATGGGATGGGAATCATCGAAGTGATGAAACAAGGTCAGGTTGAATTAGGTATTATTTCTTCAGGATTTACGGGTGGTTTAGTACATAAACGTGCTGAAATGCTTGGGTTAAAACGTTGTTATGTTGGTCGTGACTCCAAAATTTCTGTGCTAGAATCATGGATGGAAGAAATTGGTATTTCCATGGAGGAAGTTGCTATTATTGGCGATGACATTAATGATTTAGGTATTATGCGAGTTGCAGGTTTTTCAGCTTGTCCTGCCGATGCTGTTGAAGTGGTAAAAAAACAAGTAGATGTAATTTTGTCTCTGAAAGGTGGACAAGGATGTGTACGTGAGTTAATCGATAATTATTTATTACCAGCACCGCTGGGAACGTTATAAAATATGGAAAAGTTTAAAATTGGAATTATTAGAGAAGGGAAGGTACCACCAGATTTTCGTGTGCCATTAACTCCTGATCAATGTGAGAAAATTCAACAAGAATATGCACAGGTGGAAATTGTAGTTCAACCAAGTCCAATTCGTAGTTTTTCGGATGCGCAATACATTGCAAAAGGTATCCAAGTACAAGAAGATTTGTCTGATTGTGATTTAATCATGGGTGTGAAGGAAGTACCTGTGACTGCCTTGATTCCAAACAAACGTTTCATGTTTTTCTCACACACGTTGAAAAAACAGTCTTACAATAAAAAATTATTGCAAGAAATCTTAGCAAAGAAAATTCAATTAATCGATTACGAAGTACTTAAAAATAAAGTAGGGAAACGCTTAATTGGTTTTGGTCGTTATGCTGGAATTGTTGGTTGTTACAACGGATTTAGAGCTTTTGGACTAAAAAATAACTTGTATTCCTTGAAAAAAGCGTCTGAATGTCACGACCGCAAAGAATTGGAAGAAGAATTGAAAAAAGTGGTGCTTCCAGCTAATACAAAGGTTGTTGCTACTGGTTTCGGTCGCGTTGGTTTTGGTGCGAGAGAAATATTACATTTACTCCCAATCATGGAGGTGGCTCCAAATGAATTCTTAACGCAAAGCTTCAATCAAGCGGTATTTACGCATTTAGAAGTTGGAGATTATTACGCACGTAAAGACCGCAAAGAGTTTGATAAAAAAGATTTTTATACAAACCCTAGCGAATATAAATCAATTCTTTCGACCTATACTGACCAATCCGATATGTATATAGCTTGTCACTTTTGGTCGAATAAATCACCAAATTTGTTGACCCAAGAGGATTTACAAAAAGAGAATATTCGTTTACAAGTGGTTGCAGATATTTCATGTGATATCGCGGGACCAATTGCAACTACGTTGAGACCAAGTACAATAGCTGATCCAATTTATGGGTATAATCCACAAACAGGAGAAGAAACTGAATTTAATCAAGAAGGATCAATTACTGTCATGGCGGTAGATAACCTTCCTTGTGAATTACCGAAAGATGCTTCTGAAGATTTTGGAAATGACTTTATTCAATTCATTTTACCAACGTTCTTTAATGGTGATCCAGATAATATCATCGGAAGAGGTAGTGAAACAACATTAGATGGTGAATTGACGGAAGGATTTTCTTACTTGCAAGAATACGTAAATAGTTAAACTATCAGCCTGAACGAGATCGAATATGTAAGTCTGAGCGAAGTCGAAGTAACCTCAAAATGAGCGAAGTCGAAGTAATGTCAAACTGAGCGAAGTCGAAGTAATCTCAAAATGAGCGAAGTCGAAGTATTGTCAAACTGAGCGAAGTCGAAGTCAGAATTGAACAAAATATGGAAAAAGGAAATAAAAAAATAATAAGAGGGTGGGTGTTTTACGACTGGGCAAACTCAGTGTATAACCTTGTTATCTCTTCTGCTATCTTTCCTATATTTTATGATACTGTAACCACAAATAACTTTAAAGCAAAGTTTTTTAAGACGACTGTAGAAAAAGCGAAAGAATTAGACTTGCCGGATGGGGTGAATGTAAAAGTTGATTTTTTGGGCGCTCAAGTGACCAATTCAGTATTACTGTCGTTTGTATTATCCGCATCTTTTCTTTTAGTATCATTTCTCTCGCCAATGTTATCTGGAATAGCAGATTATACAGGTAGCAAAAAGAAATTTATGCGATTCTTCTGTTATTTAGGTTCATTAGCTTGTATTTCATTGTTTTGGTTCAATCCTGACCACATCGAATTAGGTATGCTATCTGTCTTTTTTGGGAGTATTGGTTTCTGGAATAGTTTGGTGTTTTACAATGCTTTTTTACCCGAAATCGCAGAACCCCAAGACCAAGATAAAATTTCTGCACGTGGTTTTAGTATGGGGTATTTTGGTTCTATGCTTCTGTTAGTTTTGTGTTTAATATGGATTCAAGTACTCGAATTACCAACGAAATGGTGTTTTGTATTTGTTGGTTTATGGTGGATTGGGTTTAGTCAAATAACCTATCGCGCTTTACCTAACAATGTATATGGTAGAAAACCGAAACGTGGTTTGTGGAGAGGGTTTAGAGAGTTGTATATCGTTTATCGTAAATTCAAAAAAACTCAGCGTTTAAAGAAATATTTATATTCGTTTTTCTTTTTTAATACTGGTGTACAAACGGTAATGTTGATGGCAACTATTTTTGCATCTAAAGAAATTAATTGGCCCAAAGGAGGAGAAAAATCAGGGTTAATAATCGCTATTCTATTAATTCAAATATTAGGAGCGCTAGGTGCATTCATCATGTCTCGTTTGTCTGGGAAAATAGGAAATATCAAAACACTTATGATTTCAATTTCTATTTGGTTAGGAATCTGTGTGGGTGCCTATTTTATTACAACGCCTGTTCAGTTTTACATCTTAGCTGCAACCGTAGGATTGGTGATGGGTGGTGTACAAGCCATTGCGCGATCAACTTATTCAAAATTTTTACCAGAAACGAAAGACCATGCAAGTTATTTCTCTTTCTATGATGTGACAGAGAAATTAGGGATTGTATTAGGAACATTCTTTTTTGGTATGATTGAGGCGCTAACTGGAGATTTACGCTTCTCTGTAATTTCAATAGGAGTTTTCTTTTTAGTAGGATTTATTTTTCTGTGGTTTGTCCCTAAAGAAGAAAAAATAATTGGAAGTCGAATTGGAATTAGTGAATAATGGGTAAGTATAGTGTCATATTCTCTTTTTTATGCATGTGTAATTTTATTATTGCACAGAAAGATAAAGTATATACAGATTTGGATGATGCGTTAAAAAATCCTTTAAATGTATATAAATTAGATTTGAGTTATTCTAAATTGAAAAAATTACCAGATGCTGTGTCTTTGTTAACAAATTTAGAAGAATTAAACATTGCTCAAAATCGATTAACAACCTTGCCTGAATCAATGGGGAAATTAGTGAAATTAACTTACCTTCATGCGTCAAATAATAATATTACTAAACTACCTGAATCAATAGGAAAACTAATTAAACTTCACACCCTTAATTTAAGTCATAATCAACTTTCTATTTTACCTAATACTATTTGTGGACTCAAAAGCTTGAAGGAATTAGATATTTCAATTAATAAAATAGCTGCTTTTCCTGAAAATATAGGTTTATTAACAAATTTATTTTGGATAGAAGCCAGTAATAACCGCTTATCTACTCTTCCTATAACTATGGCTAGTTTGCCGAAATTGGAAGGTCTTAGTATTTCAATTAATCGTTTCGTAGTTTTCCCATCTGTTGTTACCTCAATCAAAGGACTCAAAACATTAAATTTAGGGAGAAATAAAATCACAATTATTCCGGCACTAATTGGGGAAATGAAAAACATTACACGTTTAGATTTACAAGAAAATGGAATTAAGGAACTTTCAAAAGATATTAGTAAATTAAATACTTTATTGTATTTGAATTTAAGTTATAATCCATTAGTGAAATTAGATGATAGTTTTGCACAATTAACTTCTTTGAAAGAATTAGAAATGACTTTTTTGGAAATGCCAGTTTTTCCAGAGGTTATTACAAGACTTTTTGAGTTGGAGATATTAAATTTAGGATATAATAAAATCTCTGTTCTTCCAGATAATATTTCAAATCTTGTAAATCTCAAAGAAGCGTATTTAAATGATAATTTGATAATTAAATTACCAAACACCTTGGTTGAATTAACAAATCTAGCACGTTTAGATGTGCAATCAAATAAAATTAAAATAATTCAAGATGACATATGGACAATGCCTAGTTTGAAATATATTAATATTGATGGAAATAAAGGGATGAAATTAACTCCTGAACAACGAAAAATACTTAAAAAGAAAAGTGAAGAAGTATTTTAAAAAACAAATACATATCCTAATTGAATTCCCCATAACACCAATCTAGAAGTATTAATTGGTGTGCATGCTGTAACATTCATACTTGAGTTATTCGGTAAATTTAAGATGTCTGTGGTTGAAGGACTAACATTCACCTCACGAATATTTGCAAGATTTAGAAAGGTAAAATCTTTACAACCTGTAAGGAAATTTCCAGATAATACAATTCGATTATCAACACTTGACGTTTTATGTAACATTTCATTAATAGATAATTCTAAACCTGCTTGTAATCCATATGCAAAACATAATTCGTGTTGGAAACGTTTGGTACTGTATACGATATCGTCCTCATCCCAATCATTGTATTTTGAATTCTGTTGGGCAGCATTTCCAAAAGGTGAATTTAAATCTACTGTCGAATATTTTGAATTAAAACTTACTAAACCTAATTGTGGGGTTGCAAACCAACGTATTAAAGAATATTCATGCCCCGTTTGGAATTTAGCTCCGAGTAAATAGGTGTTAAAATAAGCATCGTAATTGACATGATATTTTAAGTTGTAATTATATAAATAGCCAGCATTAATTACCGCATTTCTATTTACATGATAACTCGAATTATAAGAATGTGTATACTCAAATTGAAGGAACATAGGAAAAAATTCATTGAGTTTATATCCTAATGAAAATCCTAAACCAAGGTTTGTATTCATTGCAGGCATTTGCGTTCTTACAGGAGCTTGATATTGACTAAAAACCTCAAGTTGAAATCGGTTTTGCCCAAAGGTGTTCAATGAACAAAATAAACAAAGAATTAAGAAGTATTTCATAAGCTTGATTTTTATAATACTAAAAATAGCTTTAAATCAAGTGAGTACATCTTGAATTTTGTTAATTTTCGCTAATGAATTGAAATTTTTGCATATCCAGAACCAATTTTATAGAGAATATCAGTAGGGATTTCATCTTTACGCTGTATAATTACAGCTTTTATTTTATCAAAAGTTTCTGTAGGTATAAATAACCAACATTCATTCATGGTTGCCAAAAGTTTAGAAAAATCAACCAAATGATCATGAAGTAAATCATCTAAATGTTTATCGATGAAAGAAATACGGGAAGCTATTTCAGAATGAACTAATTTTCCAAATTCATTTGGTTTTCCTTGAGTAAACAATGTAGACTGATCAATAAAAGGTTTCACAATTTCAATATGAAATTTGTCAAACTCAGGACCGAATTTTTGTTGAAGTTTTATTCGGATTTCATGTAGACGCAGACTATCACTATTTTCAAATAATGATAATAGCTCTTTTTCAATCGTTGTTAATGAATTGTTTGGTGTATAATTTGGCCCTAAACTTACAAATGGTCTTGGTTTTTGTTTATCGTCAGTTTTATTTACCTGCACCAACTTATTTGTGATTTCTATTTGTTTGTGTATGTATAAGTTTTGTAAAGTTACATTGATCAAAATATTGGTAAATTTTGAATCATGATAATGTAAATACGAATATTCAAATGGTTGTACAGGATAGGTAAGTGGTGTGTTTAGTAATTGTTTAAAAGCATCTTCATCTGACTCTGTCCATTTTTTTAAGCCTTTACTAACCTTAAAGCGCTTAAGGTTAATAAATAAATATTGATTCTTTTTTAAGAAGAAAAACACAAAAATAGTAGATGGGATGGCTGCTAATAAACTAAAAATAATTTTTTCTAATACAAAGTTCATAAAATTAAACAAGTATGCATCTTCTGGATTATTTGGATCATAAATTACTTTTGATTGACCTACTACATTTGAGTTGACTTCAAATCTGTATTCTTTTTTATCCTCAGCAATAAAATTTACACGTGAATTATGTTCACCAGCGGTAAAAGCACTCAGTTTAAAAACTGTTCCTTGAGCTTGTTTTCCGACCATCAACATACGTAAATTTGGCGCGAAAAAAATGATAAATAATACAATTACACTAATAATGAATAATTTAAGTCTTCCGATTTGAAGTGTCATAATTTAATTTTTTTAATAAACTGATAATATACTTTTAGATTCAATATCTGTTCGTGAATCGAACTCAAAGTCATAATAACCTGCATTTCCAGATTTCTCATTAATTTTTAATTTGGTTCTACCAATTTCTACCCCAGATTTATCTGTTGCTTTTACAGTTAGTTCTTGATTGAAATTTTTATTAAAAATTAAGTAAAGAGTGAGTAAATTATTGTTTGACGATTCTTTACTATTAATTGAAAATTTTCCTGTCTCAATACCAGAACCTTTAAGGTTTTGACCAATGTCTAACTTACAATTTAATGTATTGTCAACACCTTTTTTAACTCCGTGAAAAAATTCCGTGCTAGTTTCACCCACGATTTCCCCGCTTTTATTAATGGTTTCTCTTGTTTTTTCTTTTACTTGCTCACATGAATAAGTAATAAATAGTAAAGACATTAATCCAAAAAATAATCTCATATTTCAAATATAATTGATATTCTAAATGTAAATATAATCTTTTTTCTTTCCAAGTTATAAGCTGTGAATATGTTCGTTTCTAGGTGATAAAAAATAGTATTCGTAACTATATTCGTATATTTACCTCAAACTTTTAAATTCTTATCCAAATGAAGTTTCTTACTTCCATGTTCACCTATGTATCGTGTTTTTTGCTCTTCGGTGCATTATTTTTTATAGAATCTAAACTACCAATCTCAAATCCTTATGTATATAAATCATTGAGATACGTAGTACTAGGTTTAGTGACGTTTGTGACATTCAAAAAACGAAAATTATCACTCTGGATTTTTACTTCCATGATATTAGGGATTGAAGTTGGTATCGATTTCCCTGATTTTGCGAAGGATCTAGGAAAACTTGGAACAATATTTCTCCGTTTGATAAAGACACTTGTAGCTCCCTTGATTTTCTCCACATTAGTGATTGGTATTGCAGGTCATAGCAATTTAAAACAACTTGGAAGAATGGGATTGAAAAGTATTCTTTACTTTGAAATTGTTACCACTTTTGCATTATTAATTGGATTGTTAGCAATCAATGTGAGTCAAGCTGGAAAGGGGGTTAAGGTAGAGACAACAACTGCGGCTCTAGAGAAATCACAAGACTTATTAAAACAACCATCAAAAGATCATTTAGTTGAAATGTTCCCTGAAAATATTGCTAAGTCTGTTGCTGAAGGAGAGGTACTTCAAATTGTAATTTTCTCGATCATTTTTGCAATTGCAATAAGTATGTTAACAAATGTTTCCCATAAAAACCGAATGTTACAAGGTTGCGAGAGTTTAAGTGAGGTCATGTTTAAGTTTACGGACATTGTTATGTATGTTGCTCCTTTTGCTGTATTTGGTGCATTAGCGAGTACGGTTGCTAAATCTGGGATTGATATTTTAATGAACCTCTTTAAGCTTGTTGGAACATTGTATGTTTCATTGATTGTATTTATCACATGTGTTTTATTACCAATTGCGTTGATGGCAAAAATTCCAATCAAACGTTTTATAAAAGCCGTTACTGAACCTGTTTCTCTTGCTTTTGCAACTGCAAGTAGTGAGGCTGCTCTTCCAAAAGCAATGGAAAACATGGAGAAATTAGGAGCTTCTAAAAAAGTTGTATCCTTTGTGATTCCAACTGGGTATAGTTTTAATTTAGATGGTACCACCCTATACTTATCACTTGCGACCATTTTCGTAGCGCAAATGTGTGGTAAGGATTTGTCAATTGGTGAACAAATTGGAATTGGTTTACTGTTGATGTTGACTTCTAAAGGAGTAGCAGGAGTGAGGGGTGCTTCTTTTGTAATCTTAGCTGGAGCTGTAGCTTATTTAAAATTACCAGTTGAAAAAGCAAGTGTTATTTTAGCTGTAGATGCCTTAATGGATATGGCTAGAACAAGTGTAAATGTCCTTGGAAATTGTCTCGCATCTATTGTAATCGCAAAAAGTGAGAATGAATTTATTTTATCGGATGAAGTTGCAACGGAATAATTACTGAATTTTAATGTCAAATTCACTTATTGTTTTTTTTGAAGCAAGGCGAATTTTTCTTTTTATTTTCATATATTCGCAATATAACACGCACAGATTATGTTAGAACAAACTATAAATTTTAAAATAACTACAACACAGGAGTCAAAGATTTCTAAAGTAGATTGGGAAAATCTTCCTTTTGGAAAAATGTTTTCAGATCATATGCTTGTTATGGAGTATCGTGATGGTGAATGGCATGAACCAGAAATTGTTCCTTTTGGACCTATTTCTTTTCATCCTGCAACTTCTGCGATTCATTACGGTCAGTCGATTTTTGAAGGAATGAAAGCAAACAAATCCGCTGAAGGTGAAGTGCTTATTTTCCGTCCAGATATGAATGCTAAACGTTTCATTGAATCTTGTGAACGTATGTGTATGCCTATTATCCCTGAAGGATTATTTGTAGAATGCGTACGCAAATTCGTTGAAATTGATAGAGATTGGATTCCAAACAAACCTGGATATTCATTATACATTCGCCCATTTATGTTCTCTACAGATGAGTTCGTGGGGATTCGTCCTTCAGATACGTATAAATTTATCATTTTTGCTTGTCCTGTTGGAGCTTATTACAACGAACCAGTAAATGTGTTGATCGAAGAACATTACACGCGTGCTGCTGAAGGTGGTGTTGGTAGAGCTAAAGTAGCTGGAAACTACGGTGCTTCTTTATATCCTGCTAAACAAGGACAATTAAAAGGATACCACCAATTGCTTTGGACAGACGCTAAGACGCATACCTTTGTAGAAGAGTCGGGAACGATGAACATTGTTTTCGTAATCAATGGTAAAATCCTTTCTCCAACGGAAGAAAATGATACTATTTTACGTGGAATTACGAAGCGTAGTGTGTTAGAGGTCGCTAAGGTTTGGGGATACGAAATTGAAGAACGTAAAATTACGGTTGAAGAAGTAATCGCAGCAATCAAAGATGGTTCGTGTACGGAAGCTTTCGGAGCTGGAACAGCAGCAACAATTGCACACATCAACAAAATCGGTTTCCGTGGTGAGGATTATTTCTTACCTGCAATCGAAACGAGAGAATTCTCATTGAAAGTAGAAAAATTCATGAATGACCTTAAATCTGGTATTAGTCCGGATGAATTTGGTTGGTTGGTGAAAGCGTAAATTTAGACAAAAGACTAGTAAACAAAAGATATTAGACTTATATTTTGTAAATCCCTAGAGAGTTTTCTTTAGGGATTTTTTTGTTTTATATACTAAGAATGTGATTTTTACATAATCGAACTCACTCAACAGAGTTTACTTTTTTTACAAAGAAATAATCCAATAGAATTATTAATGAAATTATTCCATTTACTACTATAGTGTAAAGAAATTCGTCGGAGTTCAATATTATCTTAAAATAAATGAGCGCTATATAAATCAGAACTAGGTAAGCATTGAGTATCCCTGAAAATAAATAGAAAAAAGAGGCTTTGATAGTTTCTATTTTTGTTTGCCACACAAATCGAAGCAAAAGTACGATACAACCTAACATTAATCCTAAAAACATGGTGTATTGAAAAATTCCTAGGTTTAATAATCCCCGTAAAAATTCATTTTTATCCATGAGGTAAATAAATAATTGAACAACTGTCCAAAGATTCAAAATGAAAAATGTTAGAGCTGCGTTTTTATAAAATGTGGTTTTCATAACTAAATGATTTTATTTTCATCAAATTTCAAAATTGTTTTCTGAGATTAATTTTACATTAAAAAAAATTGTACGTCTATAAATCCCGAACTAAAAAACATATTTCCAAAAACTAAAATAGTTTGAACAACTGCCAATCTTAGGTCCATAAATATTAAAACAATGCTTTTACAGTACTAAATAACCTACATCTTAAGGTAATAGTATGTGTGTTCACGAAGTATAATTCGTGTTGTAATGGAA
>CANGOA010000067.1 GCA_947455255.1 Flavobacteriia bacterium
AGTTAGTTGAAGTGAAGAAAATTGTAGTTGGTAAGAATCCTGGTAAAATGGTCGTTCAAGATGATTCTACACTCTTTGTGCATGTACGTGGAAATTATAGTTCTATTCCATCTGAATTGAAAAAGATTAGCGTTGGATTCATTGAATATCAAGAAACGATTCCTGTTAAAATTTCTGGAATGGAGAAAATGGAGAATCAGTTGTTGGTTTATACGGCTGAATCTGTTTCTCTTTACGATATGAAAACAAATACAATTTTTTCGAATTCGTTTATTCCGTTAAAAGACATCAAAACCCTTTATCGCATTCAATACGTTGATGCAGTCAAACAGCTGTTTGTATTTGATGCGAATGCTTATACGAATACAGGGTACATTCATCGTTTTTCGAAGGATGGTCAATTTATCCAAAAATACCATGTTGGACTCAATCCAAATTCACTGATTTATTATGAATAGAATATTACTTTTTTTGCTTTTTAGTTTGCCATTTTTCCTGCGTGCACAATTTGCTCCTTGTGTGGGTTTTCCTGGCACGACAGCCATAGAAAGCGATTCATCTGTTTTTAAAGCATGGGCATCTGGGTGCAAGTCTTCGTTAGGCTGGTTAGATATTGCTAATAAAAATTTGGGTAAGCCAACGATTGGAGATTCACTTTCTCCAATTGGTAAAGCGGGATTCAATGGTGTGCTCAGTTTAGGAGATGGAGGAGAAGCGGTGTTGACTTTTGATTATCCAATAAGTAATGGGGAAGGACCTGACTTTGCAGTGTTTGAGAATAGTTTTAACAATACGTTTTTAGAATTAGCATTTGTAGAAGTAAGTTCGGATGGAATACATTTTGTCCGTTTTCCTGCAACTTCCTTATCGGATACAAGCGTACAATTGGATAATAACGCATCTATGGATGCTACTAAACTTAATAATCTTGCAGGGAAATACAAAGCAAATTATGGTACACCGTTCGACCTTGAAGAACTCAAAGACAGTATCGGTTTAAATTTGAAAGCGATTACCCATGTCAAAATCATGGATGTGGTTGGAAGTGTCAATCCTGTATATGGAACGCGTGATGCACACCATCATTTGATTAACGATCCATATCCAACACCTTATCCTTCTGCGGGATTTGATTTAGATGCAGTAGGAGTCATCCATTCAGAAGCGTTGGGATTAGGAGAAGCGACAATCCATTTTTCAATTTATCCAAATCCATCGACTGGTATTTTTACGATAAATGCACCAGGAGAAAATAGAGTGGAGGTTTATTCGGTAAAAGGAGAAAACGTAGTTCAACAAATCTTCCTAAATACCTTAAAAGTTGATTTGACAGCTTTCCCAAAAGGAATGTATTTTGTGGTAGTGAATGGAGTGGCGAGGAAGGTGATAGTAGAGTAATTCATGTAAAAAAAAACGCCCAATTTTCATTGAGCGTTAATTAGTAGAAGTATTTTTCTTATTTAAAAAGAGTCGGACTTTTTTCTTTTAAAGCAAACATGTATTCTTTTATATTTTGCTCATCTGATTTATTTAAAATCATTAACATGTTATCGGATTCAACAATGATGTAATTATTCATACCTTCAATTAAAGCTAATTTGTTGGAAGGTAAATTCACAATACAATTACTCGAATTTATCATGTGTACATGTTCCCCAATAACTGCATTACCATTATAGTCTTTGTCTAAATGTGTGTATAAACTCCCCCAAGTTCCAAGGTCTGACCAGTCAAAGTTAGCAAGTACAACGTCAACATTCTTTGCATGCTCCATAACAGCAAAATCAATCGAAATATCTTCACATACATGGAAACAATGGTTGACTTTTTCTTGTTCGTTTTCAGTGTTGTAAAATCCATTTTCAGGCGAAAATAGTTCGTACAGAGAATTATTGAATTTATTTAAAGCATTCAAAATTGAGGAAGCTTTCCAAATGAATATCCCCGAATTCCAATAAAAATTTCCAGCTTTCACAAAAATTTCAGCTAATTCCTTGTTTGGTTTTTCTCGAAAGTGTTTGACTTCCTTAACTTCTCCTCCAATCATATCACCCACTTCTTCAAATTCGATATATCCATATCCAGTATCAGGTCGAGTAGGTTGAATACCAAGTGTAACTAATCGATCGTCAGAATTTGCTTGGTCTATAGCGATATTAACAATCGAAGTAAATTTATCCTCTTTCAGTATCAAATGATCTGAAGGAGCAACGACTAAAGTTGCTAATGGATTTAAATCGAATATTTTGGCTGCAGCATAGGCAATACAAGGTGCTGTATTTTTTCGTTTCGGTTCAGTTAAAATACGATTTGTATCAATTGTTGGTAATTGTTCTTTTACTAAATCAACATACCCTTCATTTGTTACAATGAAAATATTCTCTTCAGGAGCAATATTACATAATCGTTCGAATGTCATTTGTAGTAATGATTTTCCGATACCGAGAACATCTAAAAATTGTTTTGGTTTTTGTGGAGTTGACATTGGCCAAAAACGACTTCCAACACCACCTGCCATGATTACGCAATAATTATTTTCCATTGAAACGTTGTATTTATTATTCAAATATAGGAATTACTTCAGCTAAAGTATGTATCAAGTATTTTTTTTTACTAGATACTTCCTCACATAAAAAGCGTTTTCTTCTTAATTCTCCCTTTATAAACTCCTTGCCTTGTAAAAGAAAGCGACCATTTTTTTCAATGTTTTCGATGAAAATAACTTCTTCGTTTTGTTTATCATAATTTTTCAATACTCGCATTAACGGGATGTCAGCACAAGAAGATGCTTTAGTGTTTACTAGTGAGTTTACCAGAGCGTTTTCAATATCTTTAGGTAATAATTGTTTATTGAGAACGGGTAGTAATAATTTTCGGTAGTGATTCTTCCATTCTTCTCCATGAGGAGCTACTTTTCTACCAAATTCTAAATAAGTATTAAGATGTGCAAATTCGTGAATGGTAGTAATTAAAAATGAATAAATATTTAAGTTGCCATTTACCGTGATTCGATGAGGTTTTCCGGCATGTGCAGGACGATAATCTCCAAGTTTTGTGTTTCTTGGTTTAACAATTTTAAACTGGACATGTGCACTAAATAACAAATCAGCCACCATCTCCTCAAATCCCTTGGGTACAAATTGAGAGAATTGCTTTTGAATTTTGGTTTTTGAAGTTTGTTTTTCAGTCATCAAAACAAAGTTAAGGAAGAAAATTCCGCTTTTATCCTACACTTTCTACTTTTTTGAAAGAAGTATGAAAATTATCTGTTAAATTAGCAGAGATGTTAAGGATTATATCAAATATTGGACGCTATTCAGGAATGATGTGGTTGGTTTTTTCCAAACCACAAAAATTTAAAATGTTTTGGAAACGTTTTTTAGATGAAATTCAGTTGATTGGAATTGAATCTTTTCCGATTGTTATGCTGATGTCTGTGTTTATGGGTGGAGTTATCTCGCTGCAAACTGCTGCAAACATGGATTTACCGTATTTACCGGCCTATACTATTGGATATATTACTCGTTCTAGTACTATATTAGAATTTTCTCCAACGATTATATCACTGATTTTAGCTGGAAAAGTTGGTTCGAATGTGTCGTCTGAAATTGGAATGATGCGAGTAACTGAACAAATAGATGCTTTGGAAATCATGGGGGTAAATTCACTAAATTATTTAGTTTTACCTAAAATAACTGCTGCCGTTGTATTTTTTCCTTTACTAGTTACTTTTTCAATTGGATTAAGTTTGGTTGGAGGTTGGTTAGCTTTATTAGGCTCAGGATTATCATCAACTGACAATTATGTTTTTGGATTAAGGTCATTTTTTAAAGTAAGTGATATAATATACGCTCTATCAAAGTCAGTAGTATTTGCTTATTTAATCGTTTCAATATCATCTTTTTACGGTTATTACACAAAAGGAGGGGCAATTGATGTTGGTCGTTCTTCGACAAAAGCAGTTGTAAATAGTAGTGTTGCGATCTTGATTGCAAACTTTTTCATCACCCAAATGTTTTTGTTGAAATGATAGAAGTTAAAGGGGTAAGTAAGAAGTTTGGTGAGCATTTAGTGCTTGATAATGTTTCAACTAACTTTGAAAAAGGGAAGGTAAATTTAATTATTGGTTCTTCAGGGCAAGGAAAGTCGGTTTTAGCTAAATGTATTGTCGGATTACATTCGGTATCATCAGGACAGATATTGTATAATGGTGTTGATTTTTGTTCAATGAATGAAGATGCAATGCGTGATATTCGTAAACAAATAGGAATGTTGTTTCAAGGAGCAGCCTTATTTGATTCAATGACTGTTGAAGAAAATATAGCTTTCCCTTTACAAATGTTTACTAAATTTACTTCAGGAGAGCAAAAAAAACAAGTTGACTATTGTTTAGAGCGAGTTAATTTAAGTGGTAAAAATAAATTGTATCCTGCAGAATGTAGTGGAGGTATGCAAAAACGTGTTGCAATTGCTCGTGCAATTGTGATGAATCCAAATTATCTTTTCTGTGATGAACCAAATTCTGGTTTAGATCCAAAAACTTCAATACTTATTGATGAATTAATTAAAGAAATTACCTACGACTTTAAAACAACAACCATCGTAATTACACATGATATGAATAGTGTAATTGAAATTGGAGATAATATTACATTCATGCATCAAGGAAGAAATTGGTGGTCTGGAACGAAAGAAGAAATTATTAAAACTACAAATCAAGAAGTAATTGATTTTGTGTATGCTTCTAAGTTTATGAAGCAAATCAAAGGTAAATTAAACGAAATTTAATTAGAAGTAAGAAATATATCCAAAATGTATATTTCCATTACTAAATAAAATTGGATTATTTAGTTGTTTACCGAGTGCGTATGAGATAGAGAATAATCCTAATTGAGTCCCAAATGTTAATCCACCTCCAAAACCATAAGGATTATCATGTTTTGTAACAGCTAATTTATTTTCATACCAACTTTGATCATAAAACAAGAATAAAAACGAATTTTGTTCAAGTAAAAAACGATATTCTAATGATAAAAGTGCTCGTGAAGTAGCTCTAAGTTCTTCTTCTTTGAATCCTCGCTGTGTTGCCATTCCTCCAAATCTTAAGAGTTCATTACGTGTAAAAGTAGGTGCTAATAGTGCTTCAATTACGTTACTGATTTTAATTATATGTCTTTTACTTACTGAAAAGTAGTTGTTAAAACTATATTCTATTTTTCCTGTACTTGTTTTTGATGAAGTGTGTAAGCTTGAATCTTGCCTATTTCTTATTCCTATTGCTCCTTCGATTTGAAGAGTGAAACCTTTTGTTGGACATGGTAAATAATCAATAGTTTGTTTGGAGATAGATAGGCCGTAATAATTTGTATTTATGTTTGCTAGTTGTAATAAAGTTGAATTAGTTTGACCTCCTGAAAGAAGTGAAGATTGGTAATTCCTGTAAAATAATTTTAGTGTATTGCCGTTTTTTAGAAGATATTGAACTCCAATGGATGACTTCAGTTCTAAGAAAGTAGTATCTTTTTTATAAAGTTGAAATTGACCTTCGATTCCAAAAGGACTTTTAAAAATAGTAGGAAATGATATGTTTGTTTTTAAAGATTGTGTATTTGCTTGTAAATTTTTCCATTGTAGATCGAAGTTTTCAGCCTTTTTCAAAATATTTACCAATTTCATTCGTATGTCACCTGTAAGAGCATAGCTAGTGGAACTGCCTTTTGTGTTTGGTTGTATACCTAACACCCCAGTTATTAAACTTACGGGTTTAGAGTTCAAATATAAATATAGGTCTACTCTGTTTTCATGAAACAATAATTCATAAGGTCGGTTTTCTGTTAAAAATGAAATTTGTTTAAGTTGATCGCTAATGATTTTTAATTGCTCTTCTTGATAAATTTCTCCGGAATATATTTGGATGAAGGCTTGAATTAATTGAGTATTTATTTTGCAATTTCCTTTGATGATAATTTCTCCCCAGGTTATTTTTTTGCTTTTTTCAATTCGTAAATGGGCATAAAGATTTTCATTGAAAAACCGAATACTGTCAAGTCTAACCGAAGCAAATGGAAAGCCTTGGTTTAGCAAGTTTTCTTCTGTTTTTTGAAGTATTTCATTTATATTTTTCGGGGAAAATGAAATGTTAGCTACAAGTTTTTCTTTACTTGATAATGAGATATATTTTTTATTCTCTTCGTCAATAGTTAAATAAGCATTTTTGAATTTTGGACCAATAGAAATGAATCCAGATGCCTCTTTTTCTTTACACCTCAAAGAATCGATAGAAAACAATAAGTAACCATGCTCTATTTCTTTGAATCTAATAGTGGTAAGTTGCTTTTTTAAGTCCAAGCTATCTTTATATCTTGTAGGAATGTTTTTAATGGGTGAATTTTCATTTGTTTTGTAATAAAATGTATACCCTGTTTGTGCATTCACAAAGTTGAAAATGAAGACGGAAATGAAAATAAGTGTAAATTTCATATACCTAGGTATTTATTTTTGATAATAATTAATCAATTAATCGAAAGAGTTGTTTAATTTATATATTAATTCTATTTTTGTAGAACTAATTATATTACAAATGAGAAAAATCGTTACTTTATTTACTGCTATTCTTGTATTAACTTTGGTAATTGCTTCTTGTGGAGCTTCAAAACACGGTAGTAAATGTGATGCTTATGGAAGTGTAGAAAAGACAACAGGAGATTTAGCTAATAAATAATTTTTATTGTTGTTATTTTCGTAACACAAAATTTTGTCCTAAATAGACTTTTCTAACCTGCTCATCAGAAGCTAGTTCTTCTGCTGTTCCTGATTTTAATATCTTGCCTTCAAACAGTAAATAAGCTCTATCTGTAATTGATAAAGTTTCTTGTACGTTATGATCTGTAATTAATATTCCAATATTTTTCTTTTTTAAGTCCGATATTATACTTTGTATATCTTCAACTGCGATAGGATCGACACCTGCAAAAGGTTCGTCTAAAAGAACAAACTTTGGGTTTGTTGCTAGTGCACGTGCTATTTCAGTTCTACGTTTCTCACCGCCTGATAATCGATTACCTAGATTTTTTCTTACATGTGTTAAACTGAACTCTTCTAATAATTGTTCCAGACGGTCTTTTTGCTCTTTTTTGGAAAGTTTTGTCAATTCCAATATTGCTAAAATGTTATCTTCAACACTTAGTTTTCTAAAAACAGATATTTCTTGAGGAAGATAACCGAGTCCTAATTGAGCTCTTTTATACATTGGGTAATTTGTTATTTCTAAATCATCTAGAAATACTTTTCCTGAATCTGGTTTTACAAGTCCTACAGTCATGTAAAAGGAGGTTGTTTTTCCTGCGCCGTTTGGACCTAGTAAACCCACGATTTCACCTTGATTGACTTGGACAGTTACTCCATCAACTACTTTTCTTCCCTTGTAGGATTTTCTTATTTCTTCTGTGTGTAGTAACATTATTCTTCTTGTGCTTGTTTTTTGTTCACTCTTGCAGTAACAAGAATGCTAATTTCATACAACATCAATATTGGTATAGATACGATTATTTGACTTAACATATCTGGAGGAGTAATGACTGCAGACAAAATTAGAACGCCTACAACAGAGTGTTTTCGATATTTGCGAAGAAATACAGCGGTAATGATTCCGATTCGAGCAAATATGTATGCGATTACAGGCATTAAAAATAATAATCCTGAATAAAAAACGGTAGATATAATTGTACTCATATATGAGTTAATCGTGAAAATATTGTCGATTTTTTTAGATATCTGATAAGTTCCGAAAAATTGGACGCACAAAGGAGATACAATAAAGTATCCAAATAAAATGCCGATAAAGAATAAAATAGATACGTAAAAGACGATGCCTTTTACAGCTGATTTTTCTTTTTGTTTTAAGCCAGGCTCTATAAAAGACCAAATTTGATAGAAAACATAAGGAAAAGCTAAGACTAGCGCGCCCATAATTGACATCATTAATGCATATGAGAATTGACCTGCCATTGTAGTGCTTTGCATTTTAACAGGAATTTCAGGAGTGCAAACACCAAACCATTCACACATATATCGATAGGTAATGAAATTAGAGTCTTTCATTGATAAGAACAGGTTGTCAATAATCCATTCCTGATAAACCCAAAGTACAACTGCAAATATTACTACTGCAATTGCAGAACGAACTAATCTCCATCTTAGTTCTTCAAGATGGTCTAAAAACGACATTGTAGATTTTTCTTCCATTAAAAACAAAAGTAATATCAATTCTCGTTATTTCTCTAGTTTCTTTCAAATTGAATGTTAAAATTCCCGTAAAATATTCTTTTTTCTTTTTTTAAAATTTTTGATTTGTGTATTTTAATGGAAGTTTACAATAAAAAACACAAAAAGAATAATGAGAAATAGGTTATTGTTATAGCCTTTTTTCGTGAAATAAAATCACATGACATCTACTTTTTTCTTGTTATAATTAGAATTTTTCGTACCTTTAATTACAAGTTCATTTAAAAAGTGGTAATGGTAAAAGTTGATCTAAAAGGTGCGTTACGTACGTTTTTTGGTTTTGATAGCTTTAAAGGGAAGCAGGAAGAAATAATTACGAATGTATTAAATGGTAAAAACACTTTCGTGATTATGCCAACAGGTGGAGGTAAATCACTCTGTTATCAGCTTCCTGCATTGTTGTCTGAAGGTACAGCAATTGTAGTTTCGCCTTTAATCGCATTGATGAAAAATCAAGTTGATGCTATTCGTAATATTAGTGATGATGAAAATATTGCACATTTTTTAAACTCTTCCCTGTCAAAAACCGAGATAAATAAGGTTAAAACAGACATTCAAAAAGGGAATACAAAATTATTATATGTTGCGCCTGAGTCCTTAACAAAGCAGGAAAACATTGATTTTCTTACTTCTGTTAATATTTCCTTTTTCGCAATCGATGAAGCACATTGTATTTCAGAGTGGGGACATGATTTTAGACCAGAATATAGAAGACTAAGAGATATATTTGAGAAAATCTCAAACGTTCCAATTATTGCATTGACTGCGACAGCGACTCCAAAAGTTCAATTTGACATTCAGAAAAACTTAACCATGTTGGATGCTGTTGTTTATAAATCTTCATTTAATCGCGATAATTTATATTATGAGATTCGTCCAAAGGTAGATGTAGAAAAAGAAATTATTCGTTATATCCGTTCAAAACAAGGAAAATCAGGAATCATTTATTGTTTGAGTCGTAAGAAAGTGGAAGAACTTTCAGAATTGCTTCAGTTAAATGGAATAAATGCCTTGCCTTACCATGCAGGATTAGATGCTGCAACTCGTGGAAAACATCAAGATATGTTTTTGATGGAGGATACAAGTATTATTGTGGCTACTATCGCATTTGGTATGGGAATCGATAAACCAGACGTTCGTTTTGTTATACACCACGATATTCCTAAATCGTTGGAAAGTTATTATCAAGAAACAGGTCGTGCTGGTCGTGATGGAGGAGAAGGAGAGTGTGTAGTTTTTTATAGTTATAAAGACATTGAAAAGTTAGAGAAATTTTTACATGGAAAACCTGTTTCCGAACAAGAAATTGGTCGACAGTTACTTCATGAAATGGTTTCTTATTCAGAAACTTCCGTTTGTAGAAGGAAATATATTTTACATTATTTTGGAGAAGAGTTTCAAGAAGAGGATTGTAAATGCATGTGTGATAACTGTAAACATCCACGTGAACGAGCAGAGGGGAAGGAGCATGTAGAATTGTTATTAAATGCAATTGTTGAATTACAAGAAATGCAAAAAGCAAAACATGTGTGCGCTTTTATTTCTGGGAATTTGACTTCGGATATAAAAACATACAAACACGATCAATTAGTTTGTTTCGGAAAAGGAAATTATAAAGACGAACATTTTTGGAATGCTGTAATTAGACAGTCACTGGTAGGTGGAATGATTTCAAAGGATATTGAGACTTATGGAACACTTAAATTGACTGAAAAAGGCAGAGCATTTTTGAAAAATCCAACTTCTTTTATGTTGATCAAAGAGCGTGTCTTTAATACGGATGAAAATGGGGATGAGGTTGTAGTTGCAGGAGGGAAAAGTGGTGCGTTTGATGAGGTTTTGTTTGATTTATTAGTGGATCTTAGAAAGTCAATTTCTAAGCAAAATAATATACCTCCTTTTGTTATTTTTCAAGAACCGTCCTTAAAGGATATGTGTTTTCAGTATCCAATTACGATAGATGAATTGACAAATATTCAAGGTGTAGGTACAGGTAAAGCTTCAAGATATGGTGAACCTTTTTTAGCATTAATTCAAAATTATGTTGAAGAAAATGATATTGAACGTCCGCAAGATATGGTGGTTAAATCCATTATTAATAAATCAGGATTAAAGGTCCAATTGATACAAAATATTGACCGTAAATTACCGTTAGAAGATATTGGCGCTGCTCAAGGTAAATCTTTAGAAGAGGTAATTGAAGAGATTGAAGCAATAGTATCTTCCGGTACACGTGTTAATATCAATTATTATATTAATGACTTGTTGGATCCAGAGAATCAGGAAGAAATTTATGATTACTTCTCGGAGGCAGAAACAGACGATGTAACTGAGGCATACAAGGAATTTGATGGTGATTATTCTGAAGAAGAATTGCGATTAATGCGTATTAAGTTTATGAGTGAAATGGCTAATTAATTGAAAATTCAGTTTTATGTTTTTTCATAGAAAGTTATTAGGGTTATTGTTTGTTTGGTTATTTTCAAATGTAGGTTTTACACAAATAAATAGTTCGTGTAGTTTAGGAAATGATATAAAAACATGTAATTCATCCATTACATTAGATTCTAAATCTCAATTACCTGGAACATGGAAATTACTCAGTGGGGGAGGTACGCTTTCTAATGTAAATTCTGCAAATACTTCAGTTCTTAATTTACCTGAAGGAATATCCACATTTGCCTGGTCAAATAATGATAACTCTTGTTTTGATACTGTTTTAGTTATTATTCCTAAAATCGGGGCTTCTTTGCCAAGTATTGTTGGTTCAGGTCAAATAGTTTCTGTGAATGAATGTAGAGTAAGTTTTGGATCCATTTTAAAATTCAATACTATTGGATCTGTATTACCTCCTACTGTCGGTAATCTATCATCGGTAGCGTATTTTTTGTATACCTGTCAACCACCACTTTCACCAAATGTATTACAAGATGGGTGTGTAAATAAGGGAGTTTTTGAAAATATCAACAATTTAAAAAATGACGGAGTCTTAGGTGCTAAAATCCCTACTTTAAATCAGACTTATTGGGCGGTTCCAGTTTTAAGTAATGATATTACTCTTAAAGGTCCTCAAGTAGATCCTGTTTGTCAAAAAATAGGTTCTCCTATAAAATTTACATTGTTAAACGATATTACATACGTGATAAAAGATCATTGTAAAGACGGTATTTCAGAAATTACTTTTTCAGGTGGAGATGCAGAATTTTTTGGTTCGAAGTTTACGATTTCAAATATTGTTACTAAAAAAGGTGTATTTTCATCTAATTCTATTGGCAATGGTGAGGTGTTGACTATTAGTAATTTAATAAATGGGGAGACCATTTCGTTTGATGTTACTGATGCAGTTGGTTATAAAATATCTGTGTCTTATATGTTTCCTCCATGTCCTGCTTGTATTACCTCAATTGGTTATAATTCAAGTTATTGTCGGTATGATACACTAGCAACTCCAATTTTTTATAATAATGCTGGGATTGGACGATTGAGTGTAGTGCCAAAATCAGGATTGGTATGGGATACAATTTCTGGGGTGGTAGATGTTAAAAAAAGTATTCCAGGATTATATTCTGTGAAAAATTTAAGTTCAAAAAGTTGTGTTAAAAAAGATTCAAGTTTTTGTACTATTAATCTATCAGATACGGTTAGACCTCCAGTGAGTCCTGTTTCAGAAGTATTATGTATGCAGAACCCTAAAGTTGGTAATATTACGAGTGTGGTTGCTCAATTAATAACTTGGTACGATAAAAATGGCAAGAAATTAAATTCAGATATTGATCCTGTATATGATGGAGAAACATATTATAGTACTCAAACAATAAATGGATGTGAAAGTAAAAAAGTACCTATAAAAGTTATTGCGCCAACTATCAAACCTCCTATCGCTTCGGCTATACAGTTTGTGTGTAAAAGTAATAAACCTACATTGCAAAATTTATTGCCTAAAGGGTCTAATATAAGTTGGTACGCGGTGCCGTCTGGTGGAGTTAAATTACCTCTTAATACACTCTTGAATGAAACTAAGTATTATGCATCAATTACTCTGAATTGTGAAAGTCAACAACGGGTAGAAGTAACGGTTAAATTTGATAATCCTCCATTGCCGGTATTGAGTGAAGATACTTTGTTTTATTGTGCTTCTAAATCTTTGACTGTAGATTCTTTAGTACCTTATGGAGCAGAATTTCTTTGGTTTGCAAAGTCATTAGATGTAATTCAACTCAAAGCTAAAGACAAATTGGAACAGGGTACTTACTATGTCAGCTACGTTAATCCAGCTACAAATTGTCAAAGTTCAAAATTGAAAGTACGTGTGTTTATTACAGAAATTTTAGCTAATATCCAGGTGTTTGAACCCAATTGTGATCATTCAGATGGATTATTAACTTCATTACCTTCATCTGGAAGTTATCCTTATTTTTTTCAATGGAGTACAGGTGCAAAATCGTCGGCTATCGAAATGGTTTCGGCAGGTGATTTTTCTTTAAAAATCACAGATAATAATGGGTGTACTTCTGATACAATATTAACTTTAGAATGTAGAAAGAAAATTTCTGCTATACTTACTCCTGATGGTAATGGAAAGAACGATTTTTGGGTAGTTGGGTATTCTGATCGTTATCCAAATGTTAAAGTTTTAGTATACAATAGGTGGGGTAATATTGTTTATGATAGCCCTGTGCCTTATCAAGATAATTGGGATGGAAGATCAAATGTGCTAGTTGATCAGCCCTTTGTTACTTCTGGTACTTATTTTTATCAAATTTTTAAAACTCCAAATAGTTCTCCAGAATCAGGATATATCGAAATTGTGAAATAGATTATTCTTTTTAATTGTGGATAACTAACGAATCAGTTTTCTGGCATTTATTTTTCTTATTCGTATTTTTAGTGGCATCTTTTTTGAAAAGTTGCGTCTTATTATTGGAAAATTTTATGCTCGTTGCAATGTTTTTATTGTAAACGAATGATTTATATATTGTTATGGTTGGTTTTTTAAGGTTGTTATTTTTCTTTTTGATTTTACTTGTCAGTCAACAGTTTGTGTTTTCTGCTACTTATTATGTAAATGATGGTTCGTTAACAGGGGATGTTTACTGTTCTGCGATAGGTGCATCAGGTAATACTGGAACATCTGCGTCATCACCAAAGGCAACTTTTGGACAATTATGGTCAGCTCATGGACCATTTGCAAATGGAGATATTATTTACATCGATGCTGGTACATATACAGCAGGGAGTACCTCGGAATGTGCTTACTCATTTTCTAATTCAATCACTATTATTGGTGCAGGTTCTGGAAGTACAATAATCGATAATAATCATAGAGGTACTTCTGGTGCATATAATTTTGCTACTATAACAAATAGCGTAACAATTAAAAATATTCAATTTAAAAACTTTTCTCCTGATACTGGAGGTAAAGTATTTCATATTACTTCCACTGGTTCTTCAGGAGTTTTGCTTTCCGATGTTGTGACTAATTCTAATGGTGGGTCTGCAGGTTATGCTTCCATTTATATTGGTTCTAATTGTACAGTTACGATTAATGGAAATAACATGAATGTGGGTTCTTGTAACGGTGCCGCCTCATATCCCGCAGGAGGTGGTATCGATGTTGTTGGAACAGGAAGTACAGTCAATATTTCTAATTACGCTTTTGTCGGAAATTACAAAGATATCGCTGCAGCTGTAAATGGAGCAGCTTTATCTATTACAAGCGCCAATGCTTCAACAACAGTAAACGTAACTAATTGTATTTTTACAGGTAATATTTTGGATTATGATACTCCATATGGAGGTGGTGCAATCTATTGTACATCTGGTAATTTAAATTTAACAGATTGTATCCTAACAGCAAATCAAACATATCAACTTTCTACAAAATATGGTGGTGCAGCTTATTTTTCAGGAGGTACACAAACCTTTACACGAGTAAAAGTTTACAATAATACCAATTCTGGAGGTAGTACTAGAGGTACAATAGCTGTAAATGGTGGGGCTTTAACGATTACAGATTCCTATTTTTCTGGAAATACTTCTGATCGTGGATATGATTTGTATTGTGGAAGTGGTTCTATTTCAGCTACAAATACAACTTTTGGTTCGACAGGTACTGTATTGTATCAAGCTGGAGGTACATTTACAATTGCAAACTCTGGAAATCCAACTAAAACGGGTACTTTTACTGTCACAAATACTACTTCACCTACATCATTTACAACGCCAACAACTCCAAGTTATGGAGGTGACTGTACTTCTGGTATTACTATTCCTTGTTCTAATACATTAGTTTATCCTACCTATACAGCTTGTTTGTTAGGCACTTTAACTCCTACTTCATACTCAACAGTTAGTGGGAGTGGAATTTTTAATAGTTCTTCAGGTTTGTCAATAAACTCTTCAACTGGTGTAATTAATTTAGCGGCAAGTAGTGCTGGGACATACTCTGTGACTTATTTTGATAATGGTTGTTCTGTTAGTAAAACAATGACATTAGTTTCTGGCGTAACATTGTCTGGAACAATAACAGGCTGCGTAGGTTCAGCTACTTCTACTTTTTCTGCAGATGTGACAGGAGGTACTTGGTCATCTTCAGATGCAACTATCGCAACAATTAATTCTTCGACAGGGGTTATTGACGGCATAAGCGCTGGTGTCGCGACTATGACATATACACCTCCTGCTTCATCAAATTGTTCAGCAGTTACTAGAAATATTACAATTACTGCTACTCCATCAATAACAGCGACTACACCAGCTGCAAGATGTGGCAATGGAACAGTAGCATTAGGTGCGACAGCAAGTGCAGGAACCATTAACTGGTATGCAGCCTCAACTGGAGGAGTAAGTTTAGGAACTGGTACAAGTTTTACTACTCCTAGTATTTCTTCCTCAACAACATATTATGTAGATGCAACTAATAGTGGTTGCACCTCAGCAAGTAGAACAGCGGTAGTTGCTACTAGAAATGCTCAACCTTCTTTAACAGGTGGTCAACCTTCAAATGGTACAATATGTTCTGGGGGGACATATTCACCAAGCGTAACTGTTACAGGAGGTACTAGTTTAACATATCAATGGAAATATGCAACAACTAGTGGCGGTGCATATTCTAACGTAGTTGATGGAACCCCTACAAATTCTGTTTACTCGAATGCTACAACAAATAATTTATCTGTAACTGGTAGTATTTCAGCTGGAAGTAGTTACTATTATAAATGTTATGTAACAGATGCAGGAACTGGTTGTACGGCTTCAACTATTAGTAACTCTGCCCAAATGACTGTAACCGCAGCACCAACAACTTCTGCAGCAGGTCCAGACATTACGCATTGTGCTTCTTCTACCTTCACAATGGCAGGGAATACTCCAATAACAGGATCAGGAGCATGGAGCGTAGTATCCGGAACAGCAACGATTACAACTTCCTCTTCAGCTACAACTACTGTGACAGGAGTAACTGCAGGAACAAGTGCAACATTACGTTGGACAATCACCAATGGAACATGTACATCTACGGATGATGTAATTTTAACCAATACAGCAGCGCCAACCACATCTGCAGCTGGATCAGACATTACCCAATGTGCTACTTCTACCTTCACAATGGCAGCGAATACTCCAACAACAGGAACAGGAGCATGGAGCGTAG
>CANGOA010000068.1 GCA_947455255.1 Flavobacteriia bacterium
AGATTAAAGAAGGAAACAAGGAGCGTATCCAACAGTTCCAAGGTGTTGTATTACAACGTCGTGGTTCTGGAGTTACTGAAACTTTTACAGTTCGTAAAATGTCAGGTAACATTGGTGTTGAGCGTATCTTCCCTATCGCTTCGCCATTTGTTGATCAAATCGTAGTTACTAAGAAAGGTGCTGTACGTAGAGCTCGTATTTTCTACTTCAGAGAATTAACTGGTAAAGCTGCTAGAATTAAAGAAAAAAGAAGTTTCTCTACAGTTAAAAAGTAATAGAAATTCGATTATATTTGAAAGACCGCTTTTAAGTGGTCTTTTTTTTTGTCTAAAAAATGTCTGGAACTAAAAAATTCACTCAAAAAGTAATAGATTCGAACCAACTCGTGGTTTCTGGACTCCAATTATTTTTGGATGCACATGTTTTTATATGGCAAAATAAGTTGAAACGCTATTTGCTTATATCTGGATTTTCCTTTTTAATTTTATTTTCAATTAGTATTCAAGCATTGTTGCATTGGATAGATTTGAATGAAACATGGATTACAATGTGGTTACTAAATCAAGGGTCACATTATATTAAACTTTCTGAAACAGAATTAAAATACGGTGTTAATGGAGTTTTTTGGTTAGTCCGACATTCTATAAATGCAAATAAAGATTCATTTTTTACCAGTATCTTTTTAATTATCGGTACACCTTACTTTTCAATGATAAGTCGGAAAGTACATCTATTGTTAGCAACACAACCTAAACGTGAAAATTTAGGCTGGACAGCAGAAATTTGGCGTGGTATCAAATTATCCATCAGTAATTCCTTAAAACAATTTGGACTTATCCTTATTATTACAGGATTGTCATTTATCCCTGTACTTTCCATATTAACACCCTTAATGACTTTCGTAGTACTTGCTTATTACAATGGCATCTTAATGATGGATTATTCACTCGAGCGCAATGGATTTACCATTCAAGAAAGTAGGGTAATTTACAAACAAAACAAATCCTTGTTGTTTGCATTAGGACTCGGATTTATGTTCATCTTATTAATCCCTGTGATTGGGTGGTTTTTAGCACCAACGTATGCTTTAGTTGGCGGTGCTTTGGTTTATCAGAAATTCATTCAAGTTAATGCTAATACTTCTTTATAAAGCGTTTCATACAACGGTAAAACTTGTTCTATCCTAAATCCTTGCGCATGCTTCCAAGCTTGTTGCTTGAATTTTTGTAAGGTTATTAAGTCTTTTATAATTAACAGTGCGTTTTTTGCCATATCTTCTACATCACCAACATTCGATAAATAACCTGAATAACCGTTTTTATTCACTTCAGGTATACCACCAGTATTAGAAGATATCACAGGAACACCCAGTGCCATTGCTTCTAGTGCAGCCAAACCGAAACTTTCCGTTTCAGAAGGAAGAATAAACAAGTCGCTAATTTGTAATACAGGACTAGTATCTCGAACTTTACCAACAAAAATAACACGATGACAGATTTTCAATTCACGTGCTAAACGTTCAGCTGTGCTACGCTCTGGTCCATCACCAGCAAATAATAATTTAGATGGAACCTCTTCATTTAATTTAGCAAAGACAGCTACAACATCTTCTACCCTTTTTACCTTTCTAAAATTCGAAATGTGACAAATGATACGCTCATCATCTAAAGCATATTTTCTTCTAATTTCAAGATCTTGAATAGGAAATTCACTCGGAACATGAATAAAGTTCGGAATTACATGTATTTCACGTTCAGTCGCAAAATGTTCGTAGGTATCATTTTTCAAACTTTCAGAAACTGTTGTTACAGCATCCGATTTATTCAAACAAAAGGTAATTACAGGTTCAAAGGATGGATCTTTTCCTACTAAGGTAATGTCTGTACCGTGAAGTGTTGTGATAAACGGAATATGTATTCCTTGTGTTTTTAAAATTTCTTTGGCCATGTAGGCTGCAGAAGCATGTGGTATAGCATAGTGTACATGTAAAAGTTCCAAGCCTTCATATTTGACAACATCCACGATTTTAGAGGTCAATACCGTCTCATAGGGTTGAAAGTCGAACAATGGATAATCAGAAACTGACACCTCATGGTAGTAAATATTCTCCCTAAAACTCCCTAAACGTACTGGTTGAGAATATGTTATAAAATGAATTTCGTGTCCTTTTACAGCCAAGGCTTTACCTAACTCTGTTGCAACGACACCACTCCCTCCAAATGTAGGATATAAAACAATTCCGATTTTCATAAATTACTTTTTTATACGTTTCTTTACTGCTTTATATATCACCTCTTGAATATTTGTGCGTATGTTCATGTCTCTAATTTTCCAATTTTCAGCACTTGGACACACACGATTGGAAAGGAACACATAATTTATTTTATGAACAGGATCCGCCCAAGCAAAGGTTCCGGTAAAACCTGAATGACCAAAACTTTCTGAAGAAACTAATTCGCACGTTTGACCTTTTTTACTTGGTGTTGGTTTATCAAATCCAGCTCCACGACGATTGCCTTTAAATTGTACACGTGTAAATTCTTCTACTACTTTTTCATCCAATAATTGAAGTTCCCCTGCTTTGCCTTTATTTAGAAATAACTGCATAATTGTTGCTAAATCTTGCGCATTAGAGAATAGTCCTGCATGTCCACCTATTCCACCTAACATCGCAGCACCTGGATCGTGAACGTGTCCATGAATTTGTTGCCCTCTAAACGTTTTATCATTTTCAGTAGGTACAATTTTATCCAAGGTATACCAATTCAACGGTTTGTAACCAATGTGTGTCAATCCAAGTTTATCATAAATTTCATTTTTCAGAAAAACGTCCATCGATTTACCACTTTGTTTTTCAATGATTTTCTTCATAAAATAATATCCTAAATCAGAATATTCGTAGTGATTACCTGGAGTTAGACTACTCGCCAATAAACGTTTATAAATGGTATCAGAATAGGCTGAATACAACCATAAATCATTCGCTACTTCATTTTCATATCCATTTGCTTTGGCAGTTTTGTATAGTTCAGGTGTTGGCTTACCATTTTTCAATGTTTTTTGGTAGAAAGGTATCCACGCCACTAATCCAGCTTGGTGCGCCATCATATCGCGAATCAACATATTTGAAAATTTCCCATCTTTTACTAATTCCGGCAAATAATCTTTCAATTGTTTATCCAACGAAAAGAGGTCCATCGTTTGTAAACGCATTAATGCTAAAGTCGAGCCTGCGATTTTAGTAACAGAAGCTATGTCGTAGATATAATCATTACGAATTGAATCATTATTCCCGAACATAGTCGTTCCAAAATTCTTTTGATAGATAATTTTTCCTTCAACCGCAACTAAAATTTGGCATCCAGGGAATGCTCCAGCTTTAATGGCTTGTAAGGCAATTTTATCAACGTCATTTAAATCAGAAGTAGATACACCAAGAGCTTCAGGTGTTGCCTTTGTTAGTAACACATTGTCAGCAAGCTTTACTTCAGGATTTGATTTTTTTTCAACTTTAACTTCTCTATTTTCATTTGTTTGGCAGGAAGAATATATCCAACCATACGATACAATTAATAAAAATAATAGGATTCCAGAAGTGAAAATTTTTCTCATAAAATATCATTTGTAAGCATATCAAAATTACCCAAATTAATAGGTTTAACGATTAATTCATTAAAAAATCATTTGCAATTCTTAGATAAATTCATTTTAAATAAGACAAACTAATTCATTTATTGCTTATTATACCATCTAAGTAACAAACAAATATGTTACTTTTGTCCCTTCAAAATAAGTTATTCAGTTATGAAATTTGTATTTTTTAGTATTATTGCACTATACTCTATAACGAGTTGCTCTAAATTAAGTGATACAGAAAAACCAAAAATAACAATAACATCACCTTCACAAAACGACACTATCCCTGGATCAATTTCTGAGGTAACAATGGAATTTATCACTACTGATAACGCAACTTTATCCTCTTTGATTTTAGAAATAGCAGATAAAAATGGCAGTAGTTTATTTGCAGATACGAAACAAATTTTTGGTTCAAGTTATACCTATAAAAATTCATTTGATGTAATCAAACATCCTTTGAAAACCAAAGAATTAACTATGACAGTTCATATAATTGATGAAGGAAAGAATGAAGCTATTTCCAGTACAACTTTTTTTCTATCCCCAGCAAATTAGTAGATTTCTACATAGGTCAATCATAAACTATTATTTTTTGTATTTTTAAACTACTTTTTAGATATTCTAACGTCTATAAAGCAAATATTCTATATATGTTAAAAAAATTAAGTGTTTTAGCCTTTTTGTTTCTAACCTTTTGGATGCAGGCTCAAGAAAAATGTGGATTTGATAGAATTCATAAACAACAGATGTTACAAAATCCTGATTATGTTCGTTCGATGGATGCTTTTGAGCAACACCTTATTTCGAATTACCATGATTTTCAAACCAAAGCAAATGGATCTTATAAAATTCCTTTGGTTGTTCACGTTATGGAGACAAAAAATAACTTGACTCAAATTAGTGATGAACAAATTTATGCAACTATTCAAAACCTAAACGAAGTGTACAGAAAAGTTGCTGGCACTCACGGAGATGGTAATGGAGTAGATTTAACCATTGAATTTGCTTTGGCTGTTCGTGACCCTCAAGGAAATTGTACAACTGGAATTACTCGTAGAGACATGACATCCAACGATAAATATATGTCCGCTGGAACTACATCAAATACGGATGGGATTAGTGATGATGCTTTAAAAGCGTTGGATGTATGGAATCAAACGAAATATTATAACATTTGGTTAGTTTCTGAAATTGACGACAACAATGGAGGATATGGCACACAAGGTTATGCTTTTTTTGCTTCTAGTCATGGGTATTCTAATGATGGAGCGGTGATACTAGTAAACGCATTTAAAGATAAAAACGACCATACATTACCACATGAATTAGGTCATGCATTCAACCTTTACCACACCTTTGAAGGAGATCAAGATGGTAGTGGAAATACTGTTTGTCCAACGAATACAAGTTGTTCTACAAACGGGGATAGAGTTTGTGATACACCTCCACACGTTAGAAGTAAAAGTGATTGTGTTGTAGGTACAAACAGTTGTGATGGTGGAACTTCTACTACCAATTTTATCCATAATTATATGGATTATTCATCGAACGATTGCGCGAATATGTTTACTCAAGGTCAAAAAACTCGTATGTTAGCGGCATTGACAGTTACGCGTAAATCTTTTTTAGAAGAATATGGGAATTTATCATTGGTACCTGTAGCTACTCCAACTGTTGATTTTGTTGCATCTAATACACTGGTTTGTTCAGGATCAACTATTGGATTTAAATCGCGTACGAGCTGTATTCCGAATTCTCAAATTTCAGCCACTGTTTGGACAAATATTAGTTTTAAATGGACGTTGACAAGCGGAATTACCGTGTTAACTTCAACGGACGAAAACCCTAAATTTCAGTTTAACACGCAGGGAATTTATGATGTAAAATTAGAAGTAACTTCATCCTTTGGAACACAATCCTTAACAAAACCTGGTTATATCATAGTTTCCTCAACTCCAAAAGCTGCATGTACACCTGCATCCAACAATACAGGAAATTATTGGAATTGCGTTACCAATGTTACTTTAGGTGATATAAATAATACTTCATCGCTCTTTTATAACGCACCCTATACTGATTATTCTTGTACTAATTCTACGATACTTGAGGTTGGAAAATCATACGATTTAACAGTATCTATTCGAGCAGCAAGTTACACAGAAGTTTTTGAAGCATATATTGATTATAATAATAACGGAACTTTTGAAACTGGTGAAAAAATTCATTCTGGTTCAACACCTTCTGACACCGTAAATTTCACAATTGTACCACTAAAAACAACAATTACAATTCCACAAAATGCTGTTGTAAACACACCTTTAAGAATGCGTATTTATGGAGAAGCAAATACTTTGAATACGAATGAAAAGAGTTGTACTTCAAATTTATTTGTTGGGGATGTAGAAGATTATGCAGTTTATATTAAATCTTCTTGTATTGTACCAAGCATAACAAATCAACCTACAACACCAACTGCGACTTGTTCTGGTTCAGGAACACAAACACTTTCAGTTACAGCAACAGGTGATAATATTACGTATCAATGGCGTAAAGGAGGAGTAAATATTTCAAACAATACCATCTACGGCGGAGTAACTAGCAACACGTTAACTCTTACTAATCCTACCTCAGCAGAAGCAGGAAGTTATGATGTAGTTGTTACTGGGGCTTGTTCTCCTGCTTCAACTTCTAATGCGGTAATAGTGACTGTTAATCCTAGTTTAACTCCAAGTGTAAATATTACATCTACAGATACAGACAATACATTTTGTTCTGGTACTACGGTAATTTATACTGCAAATGTGTCAAATGGTGGTTCAAGTCCAACCTACCAATGGAAAAATAATGGCGCAGCGATATTAAACCAAACTGGTGCAACTTACACTACTACAACTTTAGCAAACAACGATCAAATCAGTGTGGATATTACGTCCAATGCTACATGTAGGTCAAGTAATTCAGTAAGTTCAAATATAATCACTGTAAGTGTTGTTTTATTTTCTCCAAGTGTTAGTATTGCTTCTTCGGATATAGATAATACAATTTGTGCTACTAAGTCTGTAACATTTACAGCAACTCCAGTAAATGCAGGAAATGTAAACTATCAATGGAAATTAAATGGAAATAACATTTCGAATGCAACTTCTTCTACCTATACAACTTCGACATTGACAGATAATGATATTATTTCAGTTATTTTAACCTCTTTAGAAACATGTGCATCACCAAGTTTTGCTAATTCAAATCAAATAACCACTATTGTTAACAACCTACCAAGTGCTAGTATTTCAGGTGGCTATACATTGTGTAAAGATGCGAATACTACACCATTATCGGTTACTGGTACATCTGGATTAGCTCCTTATAGTTTTACCTATAGTTTAAACAATGGTCAGTCGCAAGCATTGAATACACCAGCTACTATTTCCCCAAGTTCCGCTACAGCTGGAACATTCACGTATAAAGTATTAACCGTTACAGATGCAAATAATTGTCAAATAACATTAAATGGAGTTAGTTCATCGATTACTGTAACAGCATTAAGTTCACCTGTAATTACTTGTGGAACAACAACTAATCATGCAATTACTTATAATTGGTCAGCTGTTTCTGGTGCTAATAATTACGCTATTACTTACATAGACGGCAACAGTCAATCAATTGACGGAGGAAGCACTTCGAATTTAAATTATACTGTAACTAATATTAACCCATCAACTCCTATTCAAATCAACATTACACCTTCAGGAACAGGTTGTTTTTCTTCAGCGACTAAATCGTGTATTACTTCAAATTCAGCTGGAATTAACGAGCAGGCCTCCTCAAGTATTATCATTTTCCCGAATCCAAGTTCTGGAAAAGTGACGATTCAAGGAATACCTGTTGGATATACACGATTAGAATTGATTGACCAATCTGGAAGAATTATTACTACAAAAGGCATTAAAAACGTAGAAATGACCGAGCAATACGCAGACATCGCACCTGGTATTTACCTGTTACAATTTAGCGGTGAAGGTCAATCTACTTTTACTAAATCTATCGAAATTCAATAATTCATAAACTATAATTCATAACTCATATTCCATGAATAATCCATTTTTAACCGAAAACACAGCTCCACACGAAACATTTCCTTTTGAGCAATTAAAAAACGAACATTATTTACCTGCTTTAGAAGCAGGTATCCAACAAGGTAAGGCAGACATCGAAGCAATTACTTCGAATGCGGAAGCTGCAAACTTTGAGAATACGATAGCAGCATTAGATAATTCAGGCGAAATCTTGGATTTGTTGAGCAATATCTTCTTCAACTTGCACGAGGCAGAAACGAGTGACGAATTACAAAATTTGGCGACAGAAATTTCTCCAAAATTGACAGAATATGGCAACGACATCATGTTGAATGAAGCCTTATTCAAACGCGTTGAAGCTGTGTATTTAAACAAAGCAAACGAACATTTATCGGTTGAGCAAACGACTTTGTTAGATAAAACCTATAAAGGATTTGTGCGCAATGGTTCGAAATTGAACGATACGGACAAAGAAAAATTAAGAGAGATCGACAAAGAATTGGCGACTACTACCCTATTGTTTGGTCAGAATGTGTTGGCTGAAAGCAATGAGTACAAATTGGTAATTACTGATGCATCTTTATTGTCTGGTTTGCCAGAAGGAGTTGTTGAGGCAGCAGCATTGACTGCAAAAGAAAAAGGTCATGAAAATGCATGGGTGTTTACCTTGGATTACCCAAGTTACATACCTTTTGTGACTTATTCCGATCAACGCAAATTGCGTGAAGAGATGTTCTTAGCCTTTGGTTCAAAAGCCTTCAAAGGAAATGAGCGCGACAATTCAGCAACTATTAAGAAAATCGCTTTGTTACGTCACCAACGTGCGAATTTATTGGGTTATGCATCGCATGCAGACTTCGTGTTGGAAGAGCGTATGGCGAAAAACCCAACGACGGTATTTGCATTCTTAGAAGACATCTTAGTGAATGCACTTCCATTTGCGAAAGAAGAATTAGCTGAATTAACAGCTTATAGTAAATCAATTGGAGGTCCAGACGAATTGAAACGTTGGGATGTTGCCTATTATTCAGAGAAATTGAAAAAAGAGAAATTCTCTATCGATGATGAGTTGTTGAAACCATATTTCAAATTAGAAAATGTAATTGACGGGGTGTTTATCACCGCGCAAAAATTATACGGTTTATCGTTCAAACAACGCAACGACATCGAAGTGTACCACAAAGACGTAACAGCTTACGAAGTTACAAATGAAGCAGGCGAATACGTTTCGATGTTGTACATGGATTTCTTCCCACGTGCAGGAAAACGTCAGGGAGCATGGATGACAGTCTTCAAAAACCAAAAAAGAATTAATGGCGTGGATGTACGTCCACATATTTCCATCGTGTGTAATTTCACGAAACCAACCGAATCGAAACCATCGTTGTTAACTTTCAACGAGGTGACTACTCTTTTCCACGAATTTGGTCACGCGCTACACGGAATGTGTGCTAACGGAACGTACGGAAGTATCACCGGAACGAGCGTTTACTGGGATTTCGTTGAGTTACCATCGCAAGTCTTAGAAAACTGGTGTTACGAGAAAGAGTGTTTGGATTTATTTGCAAAACACTACGAGACAGGTGCAGCAATTCCAGAAGAATATATCCAAAAAATCACCGAAAGCGCGAACTTCCAAAGCGGATTGGCAACGATTCGTCAAATTGGATTGGGTCGTTTGGATATGGCTTGGCACAGTGCTGATCCATCAAACATCGGTGATGTGAAAGCGTTTGAATTAAACGCAACCTCTGCAACCGATTTATACCACGCTGTGAAAGAAACAAGTACAAGTTGTTCGTTTTCCCACATTTTCCAAGGAGGATATTCTTCCGGTTACTACTCCTACAAATGGGCAGAAGTGATTGATGCCGATGCGTTTGAAGCGTTTAAAGAAAAAGGAATTTTTAATAAAGAGGTTGCAAAATCTTTCCACGACAATGTATTGGCAGCTGGAGGAAGTGAACATCCGTCGGTGTTGTACCGAAGATTCAGAGGAAGAGATGCGGATCCGAAAGCGTTATTGAGAAGAGAAGGACTTATCAAGTGAAGAGTTACGAGTGACGTGTGACGGAAGTGACGCGTAGGGATGAAACATTTTTCATCCCGAGAGGAACTGCATTAATGTTGTTTGAATCAGTAATCGTTATATATGCAAAACACTAACTTCCCCCTTTGAAGGGGGATTGAGGGGGATGACTTTCGAAATCACCTCCCTCAGTCCCTCCTCAAGGAGGGAAGTTTTAAAGTTCATTTACCATAATATTTTCATTATGCAAAATAGTATTTTAAATAACTTTATATTATCACCTAAAACCTAATGCATCAACAAATTATAAAATATAAACGACCATTTGTTACAAGTGTAATCCTCTTTATTGCGTTAAGTTTAAATGCTCAAAAGCTAGAAAGTAATCTGCCAGATAGTTTAACTTCCAATTCTTTAGAATTATACCGGAACGTTTTTTGGAATAATATTCCTAAGCCTTTGAACTGGACTAATGATTATGAAAATATCTATACGGATGAAGAACAAACTCAGTTAAACAATCTCATTCTTGCATTTGAAAAAGAGACCTCTATAGAAATCGCAATTGTTACACTAGACACTATAAAAACCTCTGCCGAAAAATTTAATTCCCTTTCTCTTCACATAGCTAATACATGGAAAATAGGTAAAGCTGAAAAAAATAATGGAATTTTAATTGCTATTTCAGCTGGTTATCGAAAAATTAAAATTCACACAGGTGATGGAATTAGTGACAGAATGAGCGAATATGACACGAAAGAAATCCTACAAAATTACTTCCTTCCTGCGTTTAAAAATGGTGAATATTATGCAGGAACAATGAATGGATTAAATCAAATAATAAAACTATTAAAAACAAGTCCAAACATCAATAAATTCAATTACCATAAAGATTCATTGATACTAAAATTACCCGAAATGAACAATGACACTTTAGATTGTGAGGCAGATATTTATTGGAAAATAATAAAACGAGGAAAAGCATCCATCCCATTTCTAATCGAAAGTATAACAGATACAACTCTTACTAATATTTATGATTATTGTAAAAAGGGAAAATTAACTGTAGGAGAAGTATCTTATTTTGCATTAAATGAAATTGCCGAATTCCCGGAATTTAGTGTCACTCATATTCAATTTGATGTAGTAGAAAATGGATGTTGGAATTTTTTCGATTACTTATTTAATACTAAAAACAAACCTGAATTTCAAAAAATGGTGAGAAGCTTTTATCATTCGAACACCTACGAATATTATGAATTCAAACAAACTGAATTAACTGAATGTTATAAGAAATATGGTATTTTAGGGAAGTATAAACTAAAGCGTTAATATGAAACCACTTTGGAATAGACTTGTTACAACCCCTACATTTATCTCTCTAACTTGTATAATAATTTTTATTATATCAATTCCATGGGGTATATATTCTTATAATCAAGCAGACCCGTCAACGGAAGGTTGGGTACTAACTTTTATCTTGTTTCTTTATCTAGGAATTGGGATACTTTTTGGAATTGACAACTTCTTAGTCAAATGTATAAACCACAAAAAATTAACTTTTTACGAAATAATAATTGTCATACTTTTCGGATTTATATACGTATTCAATGCTCGAAAAGTTTTTTTAGACTTTCAACACACAAATACTGATTTTGTGATTCTAATTGAAAATCCTGGTAGTCTAAAAAATTCAGCTCTTAAAGATTCTTCCCTTTTTGATAAAAAAATAAACGTAGATAAATAAGTGCTTATTTTTGAAAAACTCCCGAAAAACATAAAATTATTTAATACTCCTCCTACATGGGGCGATGGGTGTTATTACAACATCTATTCGTTCAAAAAACATAAGGAAGTAGTGCTTTATTCCAATTCAGAGCTTAATTTAGACAAACGAATCACTGACAAGTTCATAGATAGTTTATTAAACGCTCAGAAATAGATGAATAAAACAAAATCATGAAATTATGAGATTATTAGCACTACTTTTCTTTACTTTTTACCTGCATATTACTTTTAGTCAAGAAGTTAAAAAAGACACAACAACCTTCATATCAACTACAAACCAATTAAAATCAAATTATATACCAGATAGTATTTTTCAGATGACCTATTTAAAACACCTTACCATAACAGGTATGGATTGTGATTTATTTATTTTGGATGATCATGGTAAAAACAAGACTAATTGTTTTATGATTCGTGAAATACCAATTCAAATCAATCAATTAATATTTCTCGAATCACTTCAACTTAATGTCAATTCAATCTCTATACTTCCTAAAGAAATTTCAGGTTTGAAAAATTTAAAAGTGTTAGATTTAACTGACAATTCTAATTTAACTGACATTGAATCGATTGTCAGACTTGAGAATTTAGAAATACTAAGTTTAAATGGTTGTAATCTTTCTAAATTACCTTCCGAAATTATTCGGCTATCGAAATTAAAATCATTGGGTCTTACAGGAAACCCGTTAAATGAGGTAGAAAAAGAACGAATTAAAAATTCTTTACCGAATTGTATTATTAATTTTTAGCGTTAATGTATTTGAAATTTAATTTGACGACACAATGGGAATTATTCAAAACGAAAAACTAAATCACTAATCATGTCTACCACCTTCACGTGCGAAATTCCTTTCAAAACTTTCAAGGAACGGATAAAAATACCAACAATCATTTATTTTTTCATTCTAATATTTGTCAACTTGATCGGACTAAATGTACCAGGTTCTAAACTCGGGTATTTTGTGTTTTTTACATGTAGTCTACTATTCGTTTGGTTTATACAGGTTTTTATCGCTCAAAAAATTTGGTTTAACAAGGTTGAAATTAATGAAAACGGGATGTACTTGCATGGTTTTGACCTAAATCGTCCCATTGTTTGTCATGTACCTTTTGAGAATTATTCAATAAGTGTTGAATCTCATAATCAACGATATAGCAATGCTGACTATTACCAATTCCGCTTAAAATCTGGCAAACAAACATATATTTTGAATGCTAATCGCGAATGGAATGACCAATTGATGTATGAAATCATAAAAGAATTGAATAAATGGCGTGAGACAACCTCCTTTTTGATCGAAGGGATTCATTATCTTAGTGACTTTGAAAAAAGAGCAAAGAACCTGAATAATTAATAGTTATATTTAACTACAAATCAATATATTAAATAAACAATCATTAAAACTTACAAAAATTACACCTTTTAATGATTTCGCAATAAACCTCCTATTTCTAATGACCGAAATTCTTTCAAATTCTTCTAACTTACTTCACGTCTCCAACTTCCAAGATTTGATATCCTCCCCATTCCAAGGAACTACCAACGCTCTTAGTTGGTCGCGGGAATTAGCAGGAGATTTTGAGGAAATTGTCAATGCATTCCACTTCAAAGGAACCATGATGGAGATTGATGAAGAAGACCTATTATTACTTGAATTAAGCGAAGCTGGTCATGTAGCTAGAGAAACTCTCCTTTCAGATTTTAAGTTTCTTTCTGAACTAGGAGCCTCCCCTGTTTTGAATATTATTACCAATTACGAAGCCGACGAACACCCTTTTTTTCCAACGGATGTGTATTCTTTTCATGTGGATCGTTCCCCTATCGCGACAGATACGTTTTTGTGTACGTATTTCGGGGATCCAAGCGAACTAATAGCAAATGAAGATGCGATTCAAAAGATTCAGATTCCAGAAATTCGGGAACAACTTTTGAAAACATATACAGGCAAAAAAGCAGATTTTGAGACCTATTTAAGGGAAAACTTCTTTGATTTACATTACCAAGCAATAGATGACGCAAGAGTTATTCAAGCAGGTGTAGGACATCTCTGGCGATTAGCAGTGGATCATCCTGAGAGTAAAGTATTACCATGTGTGCATCGTGCACCGAAGGAAGCTAGTGGAAAGAAGAGGTTATTGATGATTTGTTAGTTTTTTTTACCATTGAGAAGTTAAGAAATTGAGGACAATGGTGGAGTTAAAGTAGTATATGGCCATCTGTACTCAAAGTAAAATTTCTTTTTACATTTGTTTAATCTTAATGAATTAAGGTATTTCATGGAAGCACTTGGAGGTCCGAATTGGGCAATTTGTACGGAATGTCATGGTCGTGGTAAAAAAAGCCAGCGTCTGAAAAAAAAAGTACGTGTTGCCTATCAACAAGCACTTGAAGTTTATGAAAAATCCAATAAGGAAGGAACTCTCCCTGAAAAACCAGTAAGTCATCAAGTGATTTGTACCACTTGTTCCGGTTCTGGACTACAAGCAACGGATCATCCAGTAAATGCTGATACAGAAAACTACCCTCATGTAGCCATCATTGGTGGTGGAATTGGTGGTGTCGCATTGGCTGTTGCCTGCCTGCATCGTGGGATTCCATTCACCCTTTTTGAACGCGATGATAATTTTGAGGCGCGTGCTCAAGGATATGGACTCACCCTGCAACAAGCGAGTGTAGCCATGAAAGGATTTGGAATTCAAAATTTTGAACATGGAGTTATTTCAACCCGACACATTGTTCATGACCCAGATGGTAAACAACTCGGTGAATGGGGCGTTCGCAAATGGTTGCAAAATGAAGTGCCAAAAAATGCACGTCGTAACAACATACACATTGCACGTCAACAGTTGCGAGCAGCCTTAATAGAACAACTTGGAGGTTACGATAAGATTCAGTGGGGACATCAATTGGTTACATTCAACATAAACTTAAAACATGGTGTTGACCTACATTTTCAAGTAAATGGTCAACCAAAGCAGATAAATGTAGACATAATCATAGGCACTGATGGCATACGAAGTGTAGTTCGTAAAAAGTTAATTGGAGAAGATGTCACACCCCTACGCTATTTAGGATGTATAGTCATATTAGGTATTTGCAAGCTGGATTTACTTCCAGACGTTCAAAGTGAATTATTAGATTCAGCGACCGTCTTTCAAACTGCAAATGGTCATGAGCGTATCTACATTATGCCATTTACTGCTGATTCAGTCATGTGGCAATTAAGTTTTCCGATTGATGAAACAGAAGCAAAACAGATTAGTTCGCAAGGTACAGCAGCTCTAAAACAAGAAGCGATTCGCAGAACACCCTGGCACTTTCCTATTCCAGAAATTTTGAATGCAACTCCAGAGGAAAATATCTCAGGTTACCCAGCGTATGATCGCGAATTATTAAGTCCTAAACATTTTGAAAACGCAGGTCCTATCACACTTGTTGGAGATGCAGCTCACCCGATGAGTCCCTTCAAAGGTCAGGGAGCGAACCAGGCACTCTTGGACGCTTTATCCTTGGCACGAACAATATACAAAGGGTGTCGAACTGGAACACATTGGCGCGAAAAAGGTTTACGACCATGTCTTTTAGATGATTACGAAAAAGAAATGTTAGAACGTTCCGCTGTTAAAGTACAAGATTCTCATGATGCAGCGCAATTTTTGCATTCGGAAGCTGTTCTTTATGAAGGGAATGAACCTCGAGGTAGATATTTGAAAAGAAACGAACAATAAATTCAATCATTCCCCACTTGCATTTTCCCTTCCTGTACACTAACAATTACACCTAATAATGGAAGTAAAACGGATAAAAATGCAATCAAATTACCTCTAACCAATTAGAGTCATTCAAGATTGCAAAATGATTATAATCATCATTATTAGGTGCTATGTAATTACTTAATCAATATAAATTGAAAAAATATTGAACAAAAAAAAGGTTGTTCAAATGAACAACCTTTAATATGCTAACTAAATGAATTAACGTTTGTGACTAGATTCACTAGATACAGTCAATTTTTTTCTTCCTTTACGACGACGTGCAGCTAATACTTTACGACCGTTTTTTGTAGCCATACGCTCACGGAAACCGTGTTTGTTTTTTCTTTTTCTTACGGAAGGTTGAAACGTTCTTTTCATGATATATATTCTTTAAATCTTATTTCTACTTGTGTTTTGAGTGTGCAAATTTAATAAATTATTTTGTTTTACAAACTA
>CANGOA010000069.1 GCA_947455255.1 Flavobacteriia bacterium
GCCCCATTTTTCGCTGTGCTTAAGTTTACCGCCTAAATTAGCGATTTCACTTTCGAATTTTTGCACTGCTTCCTTTGCCTGATCATCAGACAAAACGGGAGTTAGGATGAAAACAGTTTCGTAAGAATTCATAAATGTATGTTTTACGTTATTAATAATAGTTTGCAAAGATAGAAAAATAATATTAGAAACATGTATTTTTCAAGAAGGAAATGTTTAAAAATCAACCCCACTTCCGTGAAGTCTAACAAAACATCTCTATCTTTAAGTTAAAAATTAAAAGTCATGTTGCACAACAAACGAAATTTCATCTTTCTACTTCTTGCTGGAATATTTATCACAAATGCAATTACAGCAGAACTTATTGGAGGAAAATTGATTCAAATTTACGGGTTTACTTTGAGTCTAGGGATTCTTCCATGGCCAATCGTTTTCGTTACAACAGATTTAATTAATGAATATTTTGGACAAAAAGGAGTTCGTAGATTAACTTTCCTTACCGCTGGACTGATTTGCTATGCTTTTGTAATTCTATTTTTCGGCATGAAAATACCTGCTGTAGACTTCTCCCTTGTTAAAGACGAACAGTTTACAGCTGTTTTCGGTCAGAGTATGTGGATTATCGTCGGAAGCATTATTGCTTTTATCGTTTCGCAATTATTAGACGTATTCTTATTTTCTCAATTCAAAAAGCAAACAGGAGAAAAACATATTTGGTTGAGAGCTACTGGCTCAACGGTTATATCTCAATTAATAGATACTTTTATCGTTCTAGGGATAGCTTTTTATCTTCCAGGTAAAATCACGCTCGAACAGTATTTCACGATGGGAATTACTGGTTATATTGCAAAATTATGTATTGCTATTGGATTAACCCCATTGGTATATTTAGGACATTATTTGATTGGAAAACACTTGAAGGAGTTATAAATTATGAATTATAATTCAGTCTATTTCTTTAAAATCATCAACGTCTGACCAACATCTAAGCTAGTACCTCTAATACGATTCCACGTTTTTAATTGATCGACTGTACATCCGTGACGATCTGCTATCATCGAGAGATTATCCCCACTACGAACTTTATAGTAAGTATATTTTGGTTTTGGAGGGATTTTCTTAACAGGTTTCGGCACAGTGATAGATGCCAAGGAATCTTTTACAGGTGTTTCAATTGTTTCAGTAAGTGTCTTTTGAGAAACGGTAAATTGTCTAGATGTATTTTTGTTTGAATTTTTATTAGCAGGTTTTGTGGGAGTTATTGCTTGAACTATTTCTTCTTTAAACAACACTGTAATCTTTGCGCTAATAGGTGTTGCCGTATGCGTACGTTTTGCTTCCATCCTTTTTTGTTCTTCTACTACGGCTACAGTATTTAAACTATCTAAAATAGCTTCTTTTGAGACAACAGAATCAATTACTGCAGCAGAAACAATTGGTACAGATATACCAAGAACTGCAACCTTATGTGTGTCTATTTTTGCAGGAATTGGAACGATAGCTGGTAACTGAGCAATTAGAACCGTGTCTTTTTTTTCTTGAATTGGCTGTTGTACAACAACTGGTTTCAAAGGAACATCTTCAATTTTATCCTCTTTAACTAAAGAAATTTGAATTTTAGAAGTATCTGTTCTCGGCAATAAATTAACTGAATCTTTTCTGGCAATTTCTTGTAGGTAAAATTCTTTATCCTTTCGTTCTTTCACTTTCCGAACATCAATAATAAGACTATCTTTAGCTGGGTACTTTTTTATATAAGCCATGGTATTCTCAATCCCATCATACAATAATTTTCCTTTGACTTTATAGCCGGAATTTGTCAAATGAATTAAATCTGTACGAGCCAACCCTTCCGCTTGCCAGTTTTTTAGCACTTTAGGTCCTCCACTAATCCAAAACCAGTCCCATAAAGCACAATCTAATTCTTTTGCAACTCCTTGTAACAATTCGGAAAATTTCTCACACGACTCAATATTTTTTTGTTTGTAATATAAATCTTGCGTGGTACACAACATAACAGTCGCCAATGGTGTTGCTACTCTAACATTCGTAATGATTTCAATAATTTCTGAACGTAAATTACTTTTAATTGAATCATCGTATAAAAAGTCATTCGTTCCTAAATCTAAAATCACTAAATCAGGATTAATCGTTTTCAAGTGACTATTGAATTTTTCAATATGTAATAAGCCTTTGAAACGTGAGCCTCCTACTCCTGCTGAATGATATACAATTCCTTTATCATCGTTACTCGTGATTTCTAAACCATAAAACAAAAACTCTTTTTGGGACTTTTTTGTTTTTACGCACTTTAGTGAAATTACATTACTTAAAGAATTCACATTTACCAAAACATAGGGCAAATTACTCGGTAAACGAACTGCATTAATTTCAACCGGATAAACTACACCATCTGTCTCAATATTAACATCATAACTTAATGAATCTATGTTACAATATATTTTTAGGGTTTTATAATTAGAAGAAAATTTATTATTGAATGTATATGTTAATGACGCAGTAGAATCTTCTGTTTTAACACTCATCCCCATGATTCCTAAAGGAATTGAGGGAGGGATTTTTAATGTTTTAGCATATTGCCAATTTCCTTCATGTTTTGATGAATAATGAATGGATGAGTATGTTTTAGCAGCTGAATAAGGAAAAACTAAACCTCTTCCTCCATCACCATATTTTTGTTGTAATAATTGACGGGCAACTCCTGTAGGAATTTCAGATTGAATGTGAGAATCTCCCATGTGCATAATGGAAATTTTCATTTTATCTGATTGGTTCAATGATTCATAAAAATGTTTAATAGCAGTCTTATGGTAAAACTGTACAAAATTTATAGAAGGCGCATACCAAGGAAATTTCAAGGAATCAACCTCAATAATTTCTTGTCCTTTTAAGGAAAAGGTAAAAAGTAAAATAAATATATAAAGTACTACACGTAGTTTTAGCATAAAAATGAATTATTCAATAACAGAAATAGAATCAAGTACCACATTCAATGAATCTGACTGTTCTATATCTTCTTCTTCTTTTTTCTTTCTTTTCTTTTTTTGAAACGAATTTTTAGTACCTTCTTTTAATTCGATAATATCTCTTAATCTTTCAATATGATTTGGTGTATTTGATGAATAGATTCCATTCAGAATTATTATATCGTTTACATCGTATTCAGACACCAAATCTTTGATGCTTGTTTCTGTATAACGATAATCTACCACCAAAACGTTTTCGTAGTTAGCTGTTAAAAATGCTGCAAATGGATTTCCATACGAATTCTTAATCAAAATAACCGTTTTTCCATTCTTACACTTTGTCGATTTCAAAAGTATTAATGGTTCATCTCCCCCTAAGAATACTAAGTATTTGTTTTTTTCTATGTCCTTCGTTTTAAACACTCTTATTTCTTCCTCCTCTTCCCCATCGTATTTCATCGCATATTTTTCAACCGGAGGAATCCAATATTTAATATAATCTGGGTGACTTTCCAAACGTTGATCTTTCGTTTTTAAGAAATGTGTTCCTAAAAAATCACCTTTGATTTGCTTGGATTTCATGTCAGACAATTCAATCGGAGTCAATTTAGCAGCATTACAAAACGCTTTGTATCCGTAATAAGCACCTAAATCCGTCCAGTGGTGGTCTGTTTTGTAATAAATATATTCTTTTTTATGTTTACCTAGTTCTTGATGAATGTCTATTGGAACAATACGTTTATTAAATAATTTATATGAAGCCTGAATATTTTCTTGTTCATTTCCAATGTATTCTTGATATTTTGAAGGTAAAAAGAAATCACTTGCAGTAGGAACAACACCAGAGAAGATACGGACACCTTTTAACTTTTTAGCATATTGATTAACCATCTGTGAAAACTCTTCATTCATTGGTTCTTCATTACTAAAAATTTGAAATGCGCGATTATTAGCTACTAACAAACCTTTGCAATTCTTCAGAGCTTCATCAGATCCTTGGATGTCTTTTGTAGAAGTACCATTTTTTGAAGGAATTTCATCAACAGTCTGAACATCATTGTAAAACGATTCTTCTTTATTGTGAAAACCACGAATCAGTTTTAATTGATCTGATACTGATATGAAGGTCGAACGAAACGGAAAATGATCTGCAGTATAGATATCTAGACTATCCATATAATCGCCCGAAAGCAATGATTTTTGTGTCAAGGTAGGAAAAGAAGCCAACTTGCGTTTTTCAGCATCACTTATTTTTTCTTGGGGTAAAATAAAAAACAATACACCAAAGGAAGTCAATGCTACACAAAATAAAACAATGTGTATTAAAGAAGAAACTTTTACTTCTTCTTCTAACTCCTCATGTATGTGATGCGCGTCGTTCAAAATCTAAAGTATAAGAAAGGATTAAACGTTTTTCCAACCAACATTGCAGTAGAAAGAAAAATCAAGAAAAAATCGAATACGATAGTTGCATAGGGCACAATAGCTTGCACACGAATTGAAGATTTTCTCAACTTCGCATGAGTATATGGATATACAGGCAAACAAAGGATAATTGCTAAAATTAACCAATAGATATTAGACATGAACACTGAATTAAACTCAAGTGAATTCCATTTATTTCCACTTTGACCAAATAAAATTGATAGGTATTTTACAACTGAACTCATATCAACAAAATAGAACAATACCCATCCTATCATAGCTGCTAAAAGTAAATAAACATGACTTATAAAAGCCGGAAGCTTGTTAAATATTTTCTGAAGAAAAAGACGTTCTAGTAAAATAAGTGTTCCCCAAAAAAGTCCCCACAAAATAAAATTCCAACTTGATCCATGCCACAATCCAGTAAGCATCCAAACAACAAAAACATTCAAATAAAAACGTTTTCTATTACCGCCTAGAGGGATGTAAATGTAATCACGGAAGAAAGTCCCTAAAGAGATGTGCCATCTTCTCCAGAAATCGCTTGCAGATTTAGACGTATAGGGATAATTGAAATTTTCGTGGTAATGGAAACCAACCATTCTACCCATCCCAATTGCCATATCTGAATATCCCGAGAAGTCGAAATAGATTTGGATCGTGAACATTAAAATTCCGAACCACGCTTCACTGAATGCAAGTGTTGATAGATCTCCTCCCATGTAGGTTACAACCATTTCTCCTGCAACATTGGCAATACAAATCTTCTTAAATAAACCGATGCAAAAGCGAGAGATACCAGCACTAATGTCATTGATACGCAATTTACGATTGTCGATTTCATTAGCGATGTGAGAGTAACGAACGATTGGTCCAGCTACTAATTGATGAAACAAACTCACAAAAAGCAAAAATTTTAAAAACGAGCGTTGAGCTTTTACTTCTTGTTTATATACATCGATAACATAAGAAATCGTTTGAAACGTATAAAAAGAAATTCCAATTGGTAGTGTGTAAGTAGGTACACTTAGTTTTAATCCAGTAAGAAAATTTATATTGTCCGTTATAAACCCAGCGTATTTAAATGTTCCAAGTATGGTAAGGTTGATAATAATACAAGAGATTAGTGGAGCTTTTGACCATTTTGTCCCTCTAAACCTTTCAATTAACAAACCATGGAGATAGTCGACAAATGAAGAAAACACGAGCAATCCTATCCAAATTGGTTCTCCCCAAGCATAGAAAACGAGACTCATCACAGTCAACAGTACATTACGAAAAGTCTTATTCTTAATTAAATAATAGAGAATAAGGTTAATCGCTAGGAAGAAAAAAAGGAAGTTTAAACTTGCAAAGACCATGTACTAACCGTTCAGATTTCAATATTTTATACAAGATTACTAATTTTTTTGCTTTTAAAGAATTCAAAAGCTGAGTAAATAGGATTAAAATTTAAATATCTTTATTTTTGAGTTGCGCGCTACAAACTGTCAGTCTTTATTTAAAATTTCAATTGAATTATGAAAAAGATCAAATTATTCCTATGGCCAATGTTTGTACTAATGGTTTGTTATATCATCTATTTATTTCTGACATTTACCCTTTTCGATGAATCTCGTATTTATCTTGACACAGTATGTAATTACAAAACCAATTATTCAGTAGCCTTTTTCGATCTTAAAAACAATACAATACAAGTTGAATTAAGGGATGATAAAACTTCAACGATGAAACCGCTGACTCAAATCGAAGGATTTAACACCTTAAATTTTGCAAACATCACAGAGAATAACACGTTGATTTTTTCATTGAGTGATTCATTGAATAACAAACAAGTAGATACGTTTGTATATCGATTACCACACAAGTATTGATAAATCAATGTAAAAAAAAGGTTAAAATACCGCAGTTTTACCCACAACTACGTTTAAACTCTTATTTTTACATTCAAATTTAAAATCTAAAAAATTATGAAAAAACTACTTTTGTTTGGATTGGGAGTGATTGCTTCCTTGAGCACATTGACAAGTTGTAAAAAAGATGAAGTTGTTGCAGCTCCAACAATTACTTTTTTAAATGGTGTTAATCAATACACTGCAAAAGAAACTGACACAGCGTATACGTTTGTTGCTGATGTTCTTGCTGACGGAGAAATTTCTTCAATCAAGATTTTTGATGTAACAGTTGATGGAATTGAAACACAAGTTTCTTCTATTACAAAGTTTGATTCAGATACAAAACATGAGATTAAATACACTGTAAAATTAGCGGATGTAGACGTTTTTAAAAAATTCAAAATCACGGTTACAGACAAAAAAGACATGACTTATTCAGCGTCTTTCTTGATCAATGCTTATCAAAAACCAGCAGGTGAAATTACTTCATATACAGCGAAATTATTAGGCGCTCAAAGTGCAAGTGCTGGTAGTTTCTTTTCAACTACAAATGGTACTGTATATAATGCAACTACTGCAAATCAAAATCAAAATTTGATTGACTTTGTTTATTACTATGGTGTTTCAAACAAAGCTACAATCGGAGCGCCAGACGATACAGACGTTATTAATGCTCATGTTGGAACTGCAAATTTCTCAACATGGTCAACTAGAAATAAAACAAGATTTACTGCTAGTTCATTGACAGCACTTCAATTTGATGCAATTACTGACGACAAAGAAATAACTGCTGTTTCTACATTAACTGATTCAAAAGTAAATAATTTAGGTACTGATAAAGTATTCGCTTTTAAAACAGAATCTGGAAAACAAGGATTTGTAAAAATCAGAAATTTAGTTGCTGATGCTTCAGGATCAATTACAATCGACGTGAAAGTTCAAAAATAATTCAATAAAGAAAATTGAAATGAAGCCGACTCAACTGAGTCGGCTTTTTTTGTTTCTAATAAAATGTTATTTTTAGAGACATAAATTTTCAAAATTCAAAACAATGAAGCATTTCCTTTTTCTAATTTCAGTGTTATTCTTTCAATTAAATGCTACAAGTCAAATCTTTAGTAAAAAAGAAAAAAAAGTAGAGACTAAAAAAGAAGAGTTAAGAAAGCCTAAAGCATACAAAGAAGTCATAACAAAAGGAGCTAAAACTTCTAAAGGGTTATTTACCGTTCACCAAGTAACTAACAAATGGTATTTTGAAATTAGTGATTCTATATTGGGACGAGAAATCATGTCGGTCACACGTTTTGCTAAAACTGCAGCTGCATGTGGTAAATATGGCGGTGAAGAAATAAACAGCCAGGTGATCAGTTGGGAAAAAGGTCCTAACAATTTCCTTTTCCTGAAAAACATAACTTATGTAACCTTTGCTTCTGACAGTACATCACCGATTGCGAAAGCTGTTAAAAACAGTAATATTCACCCAATTATTGGTTCGTTTGAAATAGTGGCTATTCGTAAAGACACCTCAATACTGATTGATGTTACCGAATATTTTACAGGAGAAAACAATACATTTGGCGTTGGTAGTATTTACAAAGATGAATTTAAATTAAATCAATTTCAACGCGACAAATCGTATATTTCATCGATACGTTCATACCCTATTAATACCGAACTTAAAACAATCAAAACATACGATGCAACGAGTTATTCCCCTCAAGGAAATGCATCACCTGTACCTGCCGCACAAAATGCTGGTTATTTGACTTTCGAATTGAACACTTCATTTGTTTTACTTCCTTCAAATCCCATGCGCAAACGTTTGTTTGATTCCCGTGTTGGATTTTTCGGTAATCAGATGACTGAGTACAATGAAAAAACGCAAGAAGCTAGTCAACAGGCATTTGTCACCCGTTGGCGATTAGAACCAAAAAACGCAGCAGACGCCGCACGACAAGCGAAGGGAGAATTAATTGAACCAAAAAAACCAATTGTTTATTACATTGACCCAGCAACACCGGTAAAATGGAGGAAATACATCAAAGCAGGGGTAGATGATTGGAATGTTGCGTTTGAACAAGCAGGATGGAAAAATGCGATTCGTGGAGAATATTGGCCAGAAAACGATACTACTATGAGTATGGAAGATGCGCGTTATTCCGTGATTCGTTACTTCGCATCCGATATTCAAAATGCCTATGGACCTAATGTGAATGATCCTAGAACAGGTGAAATTATTGAGAGTCATATTGGTTGGTATCATAACATCATGCGTTTATTACACGATTGGTATTTTATTCAAGCATCACCAAACGATCCAAGAGCTCGCGGTCGAATTTTTGACGATGAATTGATGGGACAATTAATACAATTTGTAGCAGCCCATGAAGTTGGACATACCTTAGGATTGCGCCATAATATGGGAGCTAGTTCTGCTACACCTGTTGAAAAATTACGCGATAAGGATTGGTGTGCAGCTCATGGTCATACCTCTTCTATCATGGATTATGCACGTTTTAACTACGTTGCACAACCTGAGGACGGTGTTAAAGACCTTTTTCCACGCGTCGGAGATTACGATAAATGGGCTATTGAATGGGGATATCGCTATTTTGATGGTGCAAAAGACGAAGTGGAGGAAAAAAATAAATTAAACCTTTTAACCAAAGAAAAATACACCAATCCACGTTTACGTTTTGGAAGTGAAATGAGTAAAATCGATCCACGTTACCAAACCGAAGACCTGAGTGATAATGCTATGGTTGCATCAACATACGGTATCAAAAACTTACAACGCATCGTTCCAAATTTGGTTGAATGGACAAAACAAGATGGCGAATCGTATGCAGAATTAAAAACAATGTATGGAGAATTGGTTCAGCAATACATGCTATACATTGGTCATGTTTCTAAAAACATTGGAGGAATTTACGACACACCAAAAACCTTCGACATGCCTGGAGATGTGTATGTTCCAGTCCCAAAAGCAGTTCAACTTGAAGCATTAAAGTTCATGGACAAGCAAGTTTTTCAAACACCAACCTGGTTATTAAATCAATCCATTTTATCAAAAATCAAACCAGAATCAGGGATTGAAAGTATCAAAAGTTTACAAACCTATGCCTTAAATCGAATTTTGGCAGGAGATAAATTATTACGCATTGTAGAGGCAAGTGCTTTATCCAAAGACAACATGACCTTATCGACTTTGTTTGGATTTGTAACAGACAACGTGTTTACAGAATTAAAAACAGCTAGTTCAATTGATATCTATCGTAGAAATTTACAACGCAGTTATATCGGTAATTTAGAACGCTTGTTAGACCCAAAAGCATCCGCGTACCTAATAAGCAACGAACCAGGACAGATGTATGGTTTTGATTACAAATTGGTTGAACTTATTTCTACAGACATACCAGGTGTAGTTCGTGCGAATTTAGAACAGATACTAAAACAACTTAAAACTGCATCCGTTACAGCAAAAGATGCAGAAACTAAAATGCATGTAAGTGAATTGATGGTGAGAGTGAAAGGAATTTTGGATGGAACGAATAGTAAAGTAAATGGCTCAAGATAAAATTTATTAGAATTTGAATTTAATATGCCTCAGGGTTACAATTCTAGCGGAGCGGGGAGAAACCAATAGTCTCTTCGTTTATAATCGAATCAAAACAAGAACATGTAAATTATTTAGATTATAATCGAAATTGTTTATATATTTACATGTAAATTCGATTATGATAGAAAGAAAAAGATATATAGATAAACTTATTTCGTTTATTGATAAGCCTGTAATTAAAGTCATTACTGGGATTCGTCGATGTGGTAAAAGTACATTGCTCAAACAAATCATACAGTTATTAGAAAATAGAAAAGTTGCTATTGAACAAATCATACATATCAATATGGAGTTGATGGAATTTGATGGCTTAAAAAATTACAAGGATTTATATACTTATATACACGAAAGACAAATAAATTCTGGTGTTACATACTATGTTTTTATAGATGAAGTACAAGAGGTAGAAGATTGGGAAAAAGCGATCAACTCACTATTGGCAGAAGGAAAAACTGACATTTATATTTCTGGTTCGAATGCAAAACTTCTTTCTTCTGAATTATCAACACTACTTTCTGGAAGATATATAGAATTTAAAATGTATTCTTTAGTTTTCTCAGAATTTATAGCATTTTACCAGAGAAAAAATAGTAATTATGCTATTGAACAGCAATTTAATCAGTTTTTAAAGTATGGTGGTTTTCCTGGATTGCATCACATGGAATTGGATGATACCGTAATAAGACAATACTTACAATCTATTTATAATAGTGTATTATTGAAAGATATAATAGTCAGGAATAGTATAAGAGATGCTGCGATGTTAGATGTTATTGGAAAATATTTAATAGATAACAGCGGTAAAATTACCAGTGCAAAAAGTATTAGTGATTTTATGAAATCACAGAAAAGAAAAGTTTCAGTTGATACTGTACTAAACTATATCCGTTTTAGTTGTGATGCTTTATTATTTGAAAAAGTCGATCGTTTTGATTTGAAAGGAAAGCGCTTGTTAGAAACATACGAAAAGTATTATATGTCTGACATCGGGTTAAGATTTGCAACATTAGGATTTACACCTGAATCCATTTCTGCCCAATTGGAAAATATCGTTTATTTAGAATTGAAATCAAGAGATTATAACATAACAATTGGGAAGTTTGATGATTTAGAAATTGATTTTATTGCTTCTAAAGGAAGTGAAAAATTATATATTCAAGTTTGTACTCAACTGAACAATGATAAAGTTATTGAACGTGAATATCGTTCATTAGAAATGGTTAAAGATAGTTTTCCAAAATATGTTTTATCACTTGATAACGGTTTTGAAACTTCAAGTAATGGGATTAAATGGATGAATCTTATAGATTTTTTATTAGCTGATAAATGGTAAATTGAAATACAACCCTTTTCAATTCGCAAACACGTACTTTTTCTCTACAAAATACATATCGATCTCCCCTTTTCCTTTGGCGGAAATTTTTCCTCTGTGAATGCAATTATAGTGTTCGTGTACAATATCATAGGTGGATTTACTAATATTGATTTTTCCAACCTCTGAGTTGCTTTCCATACGACTTGCAGTATTTACGGTATCTCCCCAAATATCGTATGCATATTTTTTTACGCCAACAATTCCTGCTACTACTGGGCCTGTGTGAATACCGATACGGATATCGAAAAACAATTCACCTTTCGCAAGTTTATCCGCTTTATGTTTTGCCATAAACTGTTGGATTTCAAGTGCTGCATTAATCACATCGAAGGCATGCGTATTATTTGCTTTTGGTAGTCCACCAGCAGCCATGTAAGCATCACCAATAGTTTTAATTTTTTCAATGCCAAATTTCTGCATGATTAAGTCAAAAGCAGAAAAGCACGCATTGATTTCAGCGACTAATTTTTCAGCACTTAGTTTCTCAGAATATTCTGTAAAACCTTTAAAATCGGTAAATAACACCGTAACACTTTCCATGTATTTCGCTTCAGCAGCTCCAGTTTCCTTGAGTTCTTCAGCAACATCCGCAGGGAGAATGTTTAACAACAATTCATCGCTTTTATTTTTCTCTTTGATGATGGTATGGGTTGCTTTTTTCACCTCTTGTTGAAGCATACGCGCACGACGAATTAATTTTTTATTGTTTCGCCAAATCAGTAAAACAGTTGTAGAAACCCCAACTATGAAGTATAAGGTATATGCCCACCAAGTTGCCCAAAGTGGAGGTCTAATTTGAAAAGCATATTCAGCAGTATTACTCCAATACCCTTCGCTATTCATTGCTTTTACTTGAAAAGTATATTTTCCCGGGGGGATATTACCGAAAGTCGCAGTTGCATGATTTGTTATTCCGCTCCAACTTTTTTCTAGGCCTTTTAGTCTGTACGTATATTTGACTTTATTTGTCTGCAAGTGAGTAATTCCAATAAAATTAAACGTTAGATTATTGTTGTCATACGCCAAACTTAACTTATTAGGTAGATTATACCAACTAGATAAACCCGCGAATTGTACATCACTTACTTTCACGCCATTTTTCAAGAAAAAACTAGTGTCTTTCGCTTGATTTAGTTTATCCCACTCAATTGGTTCATGATATAAATCTAAATGTTTGATTTTAATTTGAGGAATGAGCATTTTGTGATTTACCTTTTCAGCCAAAGGATTCATACACATTAAACGATCAGTAGTACCTATCCAAAGTCTTCCATCATGTGCTTCAATCAATGCTTTTTTATAACATCCAAATCCTAAAAATCCGTCGTCATATTCATATTTTGTAATGATATTTTCTTTATTTAAACTGTTTTCAATCTTGAGAATCTCTGGAATTTTAGCGAGCATTTCTTTAGAAATTTTATTTAATCCAACCGGATTTCCAATCCAAATATTTCCGTGTTTATCTTTTACCAATCCAGCAGTCACATTACTACATAACCCTTCTTTGATAGTGAAAAAGGCGAATTTTGATCCATCATAACGCCCTAAACCTTCTTCAGTAGATGAAGAAAACCATAAATTGCCAAAATCATCTTCTACGAAAGCTCTAATTCCTTCCAATTTTAATTCATCTTTTGAAGTGAAATTAGTAAATACACCGTTTGACAATTTTGAAATTCCATTTGCAGTTCCAAACCAGATACTTCCTTTTTTATCCTCATAAATTGTCAGCACTTCATTGTCGCACAATCCTTGTTTAGTTGTGTAATTTGTAAATTTATTGTGTGACCATTTCGACACCCCTTTAGTTGTTGTAAACCAAAGATTCCCTTTTGAGTCTTCGAGGACTTTTTTCACTTCATTACCAATTAATCCATTGCTTTCATTGATGTTTAAGAGTGAAGTTCCATTAAAAACGTAGGCTCCATTTCCATAAGACTCAAACCATACATTTCCAGAATTATCTTTGTCAAAATTGAATAATTCATAATTTTTCACTGAAATAGGCAAAACCAAAGGAGTAACTGTATTTCCTTTGATCATTTCGATTCCACCATCTACATTACTAATCCAAATATTCTTTTTATTATCCTCTAAAATTGAAAAAATATGTGCGTTTTCAAGTCCATCTTTTTCCGTGAAACTTCGGAACAATTCGCCTCGGTATTTATTCAATCCAAATGTGGTAGCTATCCAATAATTTCCTGATCGATCTTGGTAGACATCAGTTACATCATCATCCGACATGCCTTCTGACTTATTGAAGTAAGAAAACTTTTTGCCATCAAATTTTACAAGCCCAGTATTGAAAGTCCCGAAAAATAAATCTCCATTTGAATCTTGAATAATAGAAGAAACATGACGACTTTTCATTCCATGTTTATCCGTATAATACTTGAAATTTATTCCATCATATTTGATAATTCCATTAGCTGGAGCCAGCCAAATATTACCTTTTTTATCACATAAAATAGAAATTATATAACCTCTAGCTTTACTTTCAGAATCAACATAATTCTCAAATGTTTTTCCATCGAATTTAGAAAAACCTTTTGTTGTCCCCGCCCAAACATTTCCTTTTTTATCTAAAGTAATACATAGAACATTATCATGAACTAAGCCTTGTTTTCTGGTGTAATGTGTAAAATTAACTCCATCATATTTGGTTATTCCTTTTTGGGTAGCCAACCATACATCCCCATTTTTGGAAATTTTAATATCATTGATAACATTACTTAAAAGTCCGGATTTTTTATCCATGTAAATAAAACGTTCACCATCATAAATCGAAATTCCAGATCGACGGGTACAAAACCAGATGCGTTCTTTTTTGTCCATTAGAATGTTCGTCACGTCTTGGTCTAACAAACCAGATTTAGTAGTATAATGAGAAAACGTTTTACCATCATAAAGTGCTACACCGCTCATATTTCCGAACCATAAACCTCCAGAAATATCCTCTCCCATGCATTGTACAGCAAAATGCTTCAGTCCTTGTAATCTTCCAAATGAACTGAAATTATGGGGATTATGTTCTTTAGTATACATATCTCTCGAAAGATAAACCTCAGGAACTCCAGAAATCACAGAACGCAAATTTGCTTTAACTACTATTGGATTTTGAAGTCCATTCTTTCCAATTTCACTAATTATTTTAGTAGAATAATTTAATAAATCTGGAATTCCTGCTACAACCTCATTTGAAGGTATTTGACGTTCCTTACCAAATGAAAAAGGGATATTAGATGCATTTTTCAAACTAAAAGGAATCTCTTTTGGATTTTCAAATTTTGAATGAGACATCACTTTACCTTTTGAACAAACAACTTTAATAGCGTCTTCAGATTCAGATCTATACTGCTTTTTTGTACAAGCAAATACTACAAAGATTGCTGTAAAAAAAACGATCTTAATTATGTAATTAAGTTTTTTCAAGTTAAATAATTCTGTAATTAGACAAGAGAATGAATCATTAATTTCAATTCATCACTCCAATCATTAATAATTCTTTTTCAGCGTAGGATCTTGCGTTTCAGATTGCCATACTTGTTGCGTAGATACTTGTCCGTTTTTAGAGTAGATAATTCCACTTCTAGATTGAGAACGAATATATACGTTTGCCACTCCATTAATTACTACAATTCTTCGTGTCACCGTCGCTTCCAAAATTCCATTTTTATCATTTTGATTGTATTGGTCTTGAGAAACCCCTTCTGGATACATATGGCCTAATTTGTCTGCTACTTCTTTATCGAATGTTATTTGTTTTTTCTCGATAGAAGTTAAAATATCTTTCGCTGTTTGTTCTTTTGGTTTCGCTGGTGTTGTCTCTGCAGGTTTTGTTGTAGGAGTTGTAGCAGCTACATCCGATGGTCTTAAATACGATTTTGTAATTTCATCGATTCGTTTTTTAGCATATACATTTCCTGGATCTTTCGCTAATAGACCTTCGTAATATTTCTTCGCTTCTGCGTACTCTTTGTTTGCGAATTTTTGGTCCGCAGCAGCAGTTAAACGTTTTATATCCTCTTGTTTTTTAGCAATTTCGTCCGTTTTTTTCTTCGCTTCTTCCGCTTTCTTATCTTCTTCCGCTTTTTTAGCTGCAGCTATTTTATCCGCTTCTGCTTTCTTAGCTGCTGCTAGTGAATCTGCCTCTGCTTTTTTACGGGCAACTTCCGCTAAACTATCTGCTTCAGCCTTTTTAGCTGCCGCTAGTGAATCAGCTTCTGCTTTTTTACGAGCAACTTCGGCTAAACTATCTGCTTCCGCTTTCTTAGCTGCTGCGATTGAATCCGCTTCTGCTTTCTTACGTGATACTTCCGC
>CANGOA010000070.1 GCA_947455255.1 Flavobacteriia bacterium
CAGCTAAAAGTATCCTAATCATTTATTTATATATTCAAATGCAAATTTCTATACAATCAAAAACTTTTACAAATACTTGCACAAACCAAAGAGTTTAAAATAACTACAAGATATTAATTAACAGTAATTTAACTATTTATAAAATACGTATAATTACTAAAAAAAACAATGACATATACTAGTATATCAAGTACTTAAACCATTAATTAATCAAAAAATAATTAAATGATATATACTTGAAGATTTTTGCATTTTTTTGTTGTAAATCATCCTACAAAATCCTACTTTTGATCTACAAAAATTAATAACATAAAAAATCCGTCAAAATGGGTGTACTAGTTAGCAAAGATTCAAGAGTAATTGTTCAAGGTTTTACAGGAAGTGAAGGAACTTTCCATGCTTCTCAAATGATAGAATATGGAACAAACGTAGTTGGAGGTGTAACTCCAGGTAAAGGTGGTTCTACACATTTAGATAAGCCAGTATTTAATACAGTTGTTGACGCAGTAAACGCTACGAAAGCGGATGTTTCTATTATTTTTGTTCCACCAGCTTTTGCTGCAGACGCAATTATGGAAGCTGCAAATGCAGGTATTAAAGTAATCGTATGTATTACGGAAGGTATTCCAGTAAATGACATGGTTAAAGCTAAAGAATACATTAAAGGATATGATACTCGTTTAATTGGTCCTAACTGTCCAGGTGTAATTACTGCTGGTGAAGCGAAAGTTGGTATCATGCCAGGTTTTGTATTCAAAAAAGGAAAAATTGGTATTGTTTCTAAATCAGGAACATTAACATATGAAGCTGCTGACCAAGTTGCGAAAGCAGGTTTAGGTATTACTACGGCAATTGGTATCGGAGGTGATCCAATCATTGGTACTACTACTAAGGAAGCTGTTGAATTATTAATGAATGATCCAGAAACTGAAGGTATCATCATGATTGGTGAAATTGGTGGTAACTTAGAAGCAATTGCTGCTCGTTGGATTAAAGAAAATGGAACGAAACCAGTTGTTGGATTTATCGCAGGTGAAACTGCTCCAGCAGGAAGAACAATGGGTCATGCAGGTGCTATTGTTGGTGGACATGACGATACAGCTCAAGCTAAAAAACGTATCATGAGAGAATGTGGAATTCACGTAGTTGATTCTCCAGCTGAGATTGGTAAGAAGATGGCTGAAGTTATTGGTGTTTTAGCTTAATGAATATAAAATTCGATTCCTCTTCGTTCGACTACTAAATTTGTTTTATCATGTACTGAAGTACACTCAAAATCAAATTTCTTGTCAGCCTCGATTAATCAAATTTTAACTATTCATTTTTTGAAAATTCGATTCTGAATAAATTTATTAAAAGCTGTTTCAAAATGAAACAGCTTTTTTTATACAATAAATATTATAACTTTATAAGTATGAAATTTTTCATAGTTATACTCATAAGTTTAATAAGTAATACTTTGTTATCTCAAGCCAAAGAGAAAGCAATTTCAATACATACCCCTTCTTCTTTCATGGAGAATAAAGGGCAATGGGATGACGATATTTTATTTAAATCTGCTTTTAAAGGAGGGAATTTGTGGGTACAACGCAATAAATTATTGTTTCATTTACAGGATTTTCAACGTTTACGCAAAAACCATGTTAATCTTGGTAATCCAGATTTGACAGCAGAAGATAAGCAACATGTTGTTCATTTGAACTTTAAAAATTCAAATGAAATTAAACGTTTTTCTACTCAACATCCATCTAGTGAATATTATAATTTCTTTTTGGGAAATAATGCGAGTAAATGGACAAAAGATGTACACACTTTCACAGATGCTTTGTTATACGATTTATATCAAAACATTGATCTTCATTTAATTCAAGAAGATGAACAATTAAAATATGAGTTTATTGTTCATCCGAATGCAAATCCCTCATCGATTGAATTAGATATTGCTGGTGCGAACTCACTTCGTATCGACGAAAGCGGTAGGTTACATATATCTACTCCAATCGGAGAAATAATAGAAGATAAACCATTTGTTTATCAAGAAATTGAAGGAAAGAGAATAGAAGTGACTTGTCAATTTAGAATTACAAATAATATAGTAAGTTTTGCAATAGGTCAATATGACAAAAAACAAACATTGGTAATTGACCCTATTTTAATTTTCGCAACCTATAGTGGTTCTGTAACGGACAATTTTGGTATGACTGCAACTTATGGTCATGACGGAACAGCTTACTCTGGAGGAACTATTTTCGGAAATTCTTATCCTACACCAGACAAAGGAGTTTTTAATATTAAAACAAACTTCACGGTTGTTTCTGGAGGAAGTCCTTCAGATGTATTTATTTCTAAATATTCTCCGGATGGTTCTAAAATGTTGTGGACTGCATTTCTAGGTGGTATTAGCAATAATTTAGGAGCAGAAACAATACACTCACTTATCTGTGATGAACAAAACAATATTTATGCATTTGGCGCAACCTCTAGTACTGACTTCCCAACGACAGCTGGATGTTTTCAGAATACGCATGGTGGAGGTACAACATTTAATGCAGTTTTTAATGGTGCAATATTTGGGAATTCTGGAGTTGATATATATACAGCAAAAATAAGTTCAAACGGACATAATCTTTTGGGTTCTACCTACATTGGTGGATCTGGTAACGATGGAATTAATGCTAATAATACTGGATTAGCAGCGAATTATAACGGTGTACAATATTATGATAGTTTAACATCCAATTATGGTGATCAATTTAGAGGAGAAATTATGTTGGACAAAAACAATAATATATGTATTGCTTCTTCTACAAGATCAGTTAATTTCCCGACAAAAAATGCAGCTTATCCTAACATACGTGGGCAACAAGATGGTGTTCTATTTAAATTAAAAAATGACTTTTCACAACTAATATTCTCGACTTACATAGGAGGAAAAGATAATGATGCTTTGTATTCGGTAAAAATTGATTCATCAAATAATTTAGTTTTTTGCGGTGGAACAAGTTCTAATAATTTACCTACATCTCATAATGCTTATCAAAAAAATTATGGCGGAGGTGAATGTGATGGTTTCATCGGAAAGTTATCTCCTAATGGTACAACCTTAAAAAATTTAACTTATCTCGGTCTATCAAAATTTGATCAAACATTTCTGTTAGAAGTAAACAGTGATAATAAAATATTTGTTATTGGACACTCCATTGGCGGTAATTTCCCAATTGTAAATGCAACATATTCTATACCTTCAAGTACTCAATTTATAGTACAATTTGACTCAACATTATCCACTTTAGAACGTTCAACAATCTACGGAAATGGAGATCCAAATGTTACAAATATTTCACCCGCAGCATTTTTAGTCGACAATTGTGGTAATATTTATGTTTCTGGTTGGGGAGCAAATATTTTACAAGCAATACCATTATCAGGCATGCCTGTAACAAATGGTTCAACACCACCAAATGGATTTGATTTTCATTTATTTGTATTAGATAAATCTTTTAGTAAAGTGGTATTTGGAAGTTACTTAGGAGGAAATAAAGCACAAGAACATGTAGATGGAGGAACTTCTCGTTTTGATAAAAAGGGTGTTGTTTATCAATCAGTTTGTGGTGGTTGTGGTAAACATAGTGATTTTCCAGTAACAAATTCAGCTTGGTCTAAAACAAATAATAGTGACAATTGTAACAATCTTGTTTTTAAATATGATTTTGAATTAGTCCCTCAAGCAAAATTAACAGCTTCTACAGATAGTAGTTGCCTACCAATAACAGTAACATACAGTAATTCAAGTAACAATATTGATGGGTTCATTTGGGATTTTGGTAATGGAGCAAAAGACTCTACAACACAGAATCCAACAAAATCTTATATTAAAAAAGGGAATTACAATGTGAAATTATTAGTAAAAAACACCATTTGTAATTTAACAGACACTACCAGTTTTACTACTTCCATATTAGATACGATACGATACGACAAATTGGATGAAATGGAATATTGTGACCCAACGATTCACAGCTTTAAAGTAAATAGTTACGGAACAGCAAATCAATATAGTTGGTCTAATAATATAAACTTTTCAACAACATTAAAAACAGGTTTAGATTCAACATTCTCATACCAAGTAGATTCATCTCAATGGATATATTACAAAGCGAGTAATGGATATTGTCAAAAATTAGACAGTGTATATATTTCAGTCATTAGTCCTTCCTTAAAGATTTTCGGTGACAAGCAAATTTGTGTGAATCATACAGATTCATTGTTTAGTTTGATACAGAGTAAGAAACAGTTTTTCACGTTTGATTGGTCACCTAATCAATTTATCCAATCCTACCCTTCTTCCAATTCAGTTATTTTAAAAATGAATACAGCACAAACTATTTATGTAAAAGCAACAGGAGACAAAGGTTGTATTGCGAATGATTCTATTAAAATAAATTTTAAATCCTTGAGCTTATTAAATGCTTCAGCAAATGCAGAGAAAACAAACATACTAAAAGGTGAAACTGTCAAATTATTTGGAAAGCCAGATGGTTATAGTTATCTATGGACACCTTTAAATAAAGTACTTATTAGTCAAACCCAAAATACAGAATCAATAATTTGGGAAAATACACTTTTTACTTTAAAAGTATCTGATGGACAATGTGAAGTTAGTGATACTATATTAATTAAAATGATTCCTTGGAGTTGTGACTTTCCGTATGTTTTTGTACCAAACGCTTTTTCACCTAATAATGATGGCGAAAATGATATTTTATATGTCCGTGGTCATCCTATTAAATCCATTGAATTCAAGGTTTTTAATCGTTGGGGTGAGAAAGTTTTTGAATCCCACGACATCAGTTTTGGTTGGGACGGAACCTATAAAGGAAAATTAGTGGATCCTGATGTTTTTGATTATTATTTAAATGTGGAATGTGTAGGTGATGAACACAAATTACTCCAAGGTAACGTTACAGTTTTAAGGTAATGAACAAGTTAATTTAATTTTGGATCATTTCGTATTTCTAAATCAATTATTTTTATGAAATGAAATTATTACTGTTTTTTATAACATTCTTGATTGGAGCACCTTTTTTAATTGCCCAAAAATCTGAACTTTCAAAAGCTCAGTCAAGTACACTACATAACTCTTTCTCTTTCATGGAAAATAAAGGACAATGGGATAAAGATATTCTCTTTAAATCAAGTTTTAAAGGAGGGAATTTGTGGATTCAAAGAAATAAATTCTTGTTTCATTTACAAGATTTTCAAAAATTGAGATCGAGTCATTCAAATGACAACTTAAAAAATGATTTAACAAATAAAAATCACTTACTTTATTTATTTTTCAAAAATTCTTTAAGCGTTGAAAAGACTGAAAATGATAACACGTCCAATGAATATTATAATTTTTTCATTGGGAAAGACCGTCAAAAATGGGTCTCTAACGTACATACTTTTACGAATGTTAGATTACAAGAAATCTATAAAGGAATTGACATCAAATTATATCAAGAGGATGAGCAACTTAAATATGAATTTGTTGTTCAACCACATATAGATCCATCTATTATTCAATTAGAATTTAAAGGAGCAACATCGACGTTTATTGATCGAGATGGTCAATTGCATTTACAAACCACTTTAGGTGAAATCATCGAAAAAAAACCATTTGTTTATCAAGAAATTAGCGGGATAAAAACGGAGATTGTAAGTCAATTTCAACTTATTGACGGTGTATTATCCTTTAAACTTGGATCTTATAACACAAACTATGAATTAGTTATAGATCCAATTTTGGTTTTTGCCACCTATAGTGGTACAATTGCAAATAACTTTGGTCAGAGTGCTACCTATGGCAATGATGGAACTGTTTTTTCTGGAGGAATGCTTTTTGGTTCTGGATACCCAACTATAGATCCGAATGTAGTTTTTACTACTGCTAACCTACCAAATCTTTCTTATAATTCAATAGTACCTTCCGACGTTTTTATTTCTAAATACTCCTCGGATGGCTCTAAAATGTTATGGTCAACATTTCTTGGAGGTGGAGATGAAATACAAGGTGGAGAATCTTTAAACTCACTCATTTGTGACAAACAAAATAATATATATGGATTTGGAGCAACTTCTAGTACAGATTTTCCAGTAACTACAAACTGCCTACAAAATCAGCACAAAGGTGGATCAACGATCAATATATCACAAGGTGGAACAATTTTTGGAGATGTCGGAACAGACATGTACGCATTCAAAATTAGTGCTAACGGACATCAATTATTTGGGTCAACTTATATAGGAGGTAGTGGAAACGATGGACTAAACTATAATTATGTAGGTCAATCTGTAGATTACAATAAAATTTATTTTAATAATACGTCAACAGGAAATGTAGATGCGTTTATTCCTTACGATTCACTAGTTGCTAATTATGGAGATTCATTTAGAGGTGAAATTTTTATTGATTCGCTAAATAATGTTTTGATAGCATCTTCTACCCGATCTAAAGACTTTCCAATAAAAAATGGAATTCAATCTATATTGGCAGGAAAACAAGATGGTGTAATATTAAAACTTAAGAACGATTTTAGTTCTCTATTATTTTCAACATATATTGGCGGAAATAATAATGACGTACTAAGTTCTTTAAAAATTACGAATGGTTCTGATATTATTTTCTGTGGAGGAACTTCATCATCCGATTTAAAAACAACCGCTAATGCTTATCAATCGAACTACGGTGGTGGAAGTACTGATGGTTTTATAGGGAAATTAGCTTTCGATGGAAGTAAATTAAAACACCTTACCTATGTTGGACAAAAATCATACGATCAAGTAAGACTTATCGAATCTGATGCAGACAACAACATCTATGTAGTAGGTCAATCTTTTGGAGGTAAATTTCCCGTAAAAAATGTAACCTATTCTAATCCATATAGCTCACAATTCATTGCAAAATTTGACTCTTCATTAACCAACATATTAAGTTCTACTGTCTATGGAAATGGAGACTCTACTGTTTCTAATATTTCACCTACAGGATTTTTAGTGGATGATTGTAAAAATATTTATGTATGTGGTTGGGGAGCAAATACTTTTCAAGATGGCAGTACTTATTATACTGGAATTTATCCAACAAATTTATACCCTAAACCTGGAAATATTCTTTACAATATGCCCGTTAGTAATGACGCATTAAGTAAAACAACTACAGATGGATACGATTTTCATTTATTTGTCATCGATAAAGACTTTTCTAAACTAATTTATGGTAGTTATTTAGGTGGTCCACAATCGCGTGAACATGTCCACGGTGGTACTTCTAGATTTGATAAAAAAGGAATCGTTTATCAATCTGTTTGTGGTGGTTGCGGAGGTTTTAGTGATTTTCCAGTTACAGATAATGCTTGGTCCAAAACAAATAATAGTAGTAATTGTAACAATGTAATCTTTAAATATGATTTTCAATTAGCTCCTTATGCTAAATTAACCGCAACAAAAGATACGAGTTGCATACCAACACAAATAACATATTCCAATACGAGTAATAACATAGACAAATTTGTATGGGATTTTGGGAATGGACAAAAGGATTCGACCTCTATTAACATTACCAAAAATTACACAAAAAAGGGGAATTATGATGTTAAGTTACTCGTAAAAAATTCCATTTGTAAGTTAACTGACACCACCATTTTCAGAGTAACATTACTAGATGCAATTCAAAATAATAAAATTAACGATTTAGAATTTTGTAATCCTACCACAACAAAATTGACAGCAAACAGCTATGGTTCTGCCAATAAATTCACATGGTCTTACAACACAAATCTGACTCCAACTATCCAACAATCAGCTGATTCTACATTATCATTACAAGTTGATTCACCGAAATGGATCTATTATCAATCAAGTAATCATTATTGTGACAAAAAAGACAGTTTATATATTTCCATCATTAATTCTACCTTAAAAATCAATGGAAATCAAACAGTATGTGTGCTACAAAAAGACTCTCTCTACGCTACGATTCAAAGTACAAAACAAACTTTTACTTTTGATTGGTCACCAAAGCAGTTTATACAATCTATTCCGTCATTTAATTCAACAATTGTCAAAGTTGACACAACACAAACTATATATGTTCAGGCAACTGGAAATCAAGGATGTATTGTCAAAGATTCATTAAAAATCAGCTTAAAATCATGGAACCTACTTAATGCATTAGCTAGTGCTGATAAATTAATCGTTTTGATGGGTGAGAATGTTAAACTTTATGGGAAACCAAATGGCTATAGTTATACGTGGTCTCCAAATGAAAAAGTACTTATAAGTCAAATTCAAAATACAGAAGCTACTATTTGGGAAAATACAATTTTCAATTTAAAAGTTTCAGATGGACAATGTGCTGTCAACGACACCATTTTAATCAAAGTAACTCCTTGGGAATGTGACTTTCCCTATATTTTTGTTCCAAATGCATTTTCTCCTAATAATGATGGTGAAAACGATGTCCTATATGTTCGAGGTCATCCTATTAAATCTATTGAATTTAGAGTTTTCAATCGTTGGGGAGAGAAAGTGTTTGAATCAAACAATATCAACCATGGATGGGATGGAACTTATAAAGGAAAGTTGGTAGATCCAGATGTATTTGATTACTATTTGAATGTAGAATGTGTTGGTGAAAAACACAAACAAATTCAAGGGAATATTACGGTGTTGAGGTAGTAAATAAGATTTTTGTATATTTGTTAAAATTGATTAATTATGAATTCAATAGTTTCAGATAATAAACATCATTTAATCGAACTCTGTTTTGAATACAGTGTGAAATCGATGTATGTATTTGGTTCTGTTTGTACTGAAAATTTCAATAAAGAAAGTGATATTGATATTTTAATTGCTTTTGATAATTTATCTATAGAGCAATACACCGATAATTATTTTGAATTACATTATAAATTAGAAGAGTTATTTGGAAGGAAAATTGATTTATTAACTGAAAAATCATTATCAAATCCATATTTTATTCAAAGTTTAGAAAACACTAAACAATTAATCTATGCAGCTTGAAGTCCAATAGTATCTGTACGATATTCAAATTTCTATCAATTCAATTTTTGAATACTTAGGTGAAAAAAGGGACTTTAATGAATATTTAAACAACAAGTTATTACGAAGAGGTATTGAACGTGAATTAGAAATTATCGGTGAAGCGGCTAACCGAATTTTGAAAATTGATTCAGAAATAAATATTGAAAACGCAAGAAAAATTGTTGATTTAAGAAATTGGGTAATTCATGGTTATGACAAAATTGATGATGTAATAATCTGGGGGATAGTTCCTAAGCATTTGCCTATTCTTAAAGTACAAGTGGATAAATTATTGAAATAAACTTATGTCATCTGTAAAAACCCTTCAATTCCATTATACATTCTTTCTAACTCTTCATTCGTAGTGCAATATGGAGGATTCAGAAACACCACATTCCCAAGCGGACGTATCAATAAACCAATCGATAAAAAGTAATCATATGCTTGATCTCTAATCGATGAAAAATAATCTGCGTTTTCTTGTAAAATCTCAATGGCTATAATTGTTCCCAAGTGACGAACTTCTTGAACATTTTCTAAATTTTCAATGCTTTCTTTGAACAATGCATGTTGCTCCGAAATTCGGCTTACGTTTTGCTTGAACTCAACTTCATTTACCAAATCAATATTTGCACATGCAACTGCACAAACTAAAGCATTCCCGGTAAATGAATGTCCGTGAAGCAATGCTTTTATTTTCTCTTCTGCTAAAAACGCTTCATAGATTTGCTGAGTAGCAATCGTTAACCCTAACGGTAATACACCACCTGTCAATCCTTTTGAAAGACAAACAATGTCTGGTGTTTCTTGGATGTGATTCATGGCAAATAACTCCCCTGTTCTACCCCAGCCTGTCATCACTTCGTCAAAAATCACGAGGACACCATACGATTTTGCCAGTGTGACTAATTTCTCTAAAAACTCAGATGAATAGGTGCGCATTCCTGCCGAACCTTGAATGAGTGGCTCTACTATAATTGCAGCAAATTCTTGCGTATATAACAGTTTCTCTGCTTCTAGCAAAATAGCCTCCTCTTTTTCTTTTGTAGGGAATTCTAAGTAATCCACCGAAAAAAATAAATGTTCGAAGGGTTCATTGAAGTATCCACGTTGAGAAATTGACATTGCTCCAAACGTATCACCGTGATAAGCACCATCTAAAGCTAACACACGTTTCTTTGGTTCACTTCGGTTATGCCAGTATTGAAATGCCATTTTTAGTGCGACTTCGACCGCTGTCGAACCATCGTCTGAAAAGAACACTTTTTGTAAGTTTGACGGTAATAAATCTGATACTTTTTCGGCTAATTCGACCGCTTTGGGATGAGTTACTCCTGCGAAAATCACATGATCGATGGCATCAAATTGATCGACTAACGCTTGTTTTAATCGCGGATGACCATGTCCGTGGATATTCACCCACCATGATGAATTACAATCCAAGTATTCCGTTCCATCCTCAGCAAAGAGACTTGCATTTTTTGCTTTCACAATCGCTATAGGTGTCGGTGCAGTTTTCATTTGTGTGAATGGATGCCACACATGCTTAAAATCAGAAGGAAGGATGGAATTTAAATTCATAAGTCAATTCTTAAATCAAATTTTATCTATACAAAAATGGGCTATGAAAATTCATAACCCATCATCTATCATTTATAACTAATTTCTATTCTTCTTCTGGTGCATCAAACAAACTTGGTTGCACATCTTCGTCATCGTCGTCTTTTTTGTCTAAATCCCACTCCACAGTCAATGCTTCTTCTGCACTTTCACCTCCTTCTACAACTACTGCAGCATCTTCAGGCCAAGGCTCACCTCCATCTATCTCATGGTTTAAGGTAATTTCCTTGACTTTGAATTTGGTTACCTGATTCCCTTGAGCTTTCAACCCTTTCACATCAATCATATCCGCGATATTGAATACATTATCTGGAAGGTTCTTCGTCTCTTTCAGTAATTTATTGAAAACAACACGTACTTCAGGTCGGTAAGAAGTCGAAACGACATCTAAGAACGAACCTTCACCTTCAGAAATAAAGGACACTTTTTTATCGGAAGTAACCTCGCATAAGAAACGTTTCACGTAGTGCATTTCTTTTTCTGCATCGTAATAAACAGCAGAGATTGGTCTACGAGGTATCCATTTCTCGATATGCACCATATCTTCATCAAAATGGTTCGCTAAATCGAAACTGGTTAATCGGTATTCTCCTGATTTGTATAGCGTAAGAATTCTATCGGAACCTTTAAACGAACCTAAGAACTTACCTCTTCCATCATCATTTAATCGTCCAACGATAACATCGTACCAGATTTTGCGTGCTGCTAAGGTAGATCCACCCACTTCTTTTTGGGTGATTTTTTGAACAATCTCTTTCGTTACGCGATTTCCAGCCGAAGTTCTGGATTTGATTAACAAATCTCCAAAATCGATATCAAAACGCAAACGTTTTAAGTGTGGACGTGGACGCAACATCACTGTTACGACTTCTTTCTCGCCATTTGGATGAATCGAGAAGTATAACAATTTACTTCCTTTCACACCTCGAGTAAGATCGTACTCTGTATCACGCGTAATCGAATTAACGTAGAAACGTTTCATCATCGCTGGTCCTCCGAGACCGTCTTGGTACATCATGTGGTAAATCGTACGCGTATCTCCTCGTTTCCATACATCAGCATGAATGATTCCTTTTCCTACGAATTTCTTATCCGAAACCTTTGTCACCAACATTTTACCCGTATTGAAGAAAATGATGATGTCATCGATTTCAGAACAATCGTTCACTGCTTCTTTTTGTTTTAATCCCCAACCGATGAATCCCTCTTCTGGATCAACATATAATTTACGGTTGGCAATAATTACTTTCGAAGAAACAATGTTGTCAAATATTTTAATTTCTGTTTTACGATCTCTTCCTTCACCAAAACGTTTTTTCAAGTCTTTGAAATAATCAATCGCATAATCGGTCAAATTTGCCAATTTATCCTTCACTTGTTCCATCTCCTCTTCCAACTTCACAATCGCTTCATCCGCTTTATCACTGTCGAAACGCGTGATACGAATCATTTGGATTTGGGTCAACTTTTGCAAATCTTCTTCTACGATTTCGCGCACAAATAGCTTTTTGAAAGGTTCGAAACACTTGAATAAATACTTGAATAATTCTTCTTTATTCGAATACTTCTTAAAGTCGATGTACATCTCTTCGCGGATGAAAATCTTCTCCAAGGTTGAGAAATGCCAAGCTTGCATCAATTCTTGCAAACGGATTTCCAATTCCCATTTCAGTAATTGAACTGTATTATCCGTATTGATACGTAGAATTTCACTTACTCCAATGAAACGAGGTTTATCCCCATCAATAATCGAAGCATTCGGAGAAATCGACACTTCACAGTCCGTAAAAGCATACAACGCGTCAAGTGTTTTATCTGGAGAAACTCCTGGCGCTAAGTGTATGTTGATTTCTGCATTCGCAGAAGTATTATCTTCAATTTTACGTACTTTAATTTTCCCTTTATCGTTCGCTTTGATGATGGATTCAATTAACGAACCAGTATTTGTTCCAAAGGGAATTTCAGTAATCGTAAGTGTTTTATTGTCTAATTTCTTGATTTTAGCACGTACACGAACTTTACCACCACGAAGTCCATCGTTGTAGTTACTGAAGTCCGCCATACCACCAGTTAAGAAATCTGGAAAAATCTCCACTTTCTTTCCACGTAAATGCAAAATGGACTGATCAATTAATTCATTGAAATTGTGGGGTAAAATTTTACATGCCATACCAACTGCAATTCCTTCTGTACCTTGGGCTAATAATAAAGGGAATTTTACAGGAAGTTGATCTGGTTCTTTATTTCTACCATCATAACTGGATAACCAATTCGTTGTTTTTGGGTTAAACACCACATGTGAAGCAAATTTCGATAAACGTGCTTCAATGTAACGCGGAGCTGCAGCGCCATCTCCTGTTAGTGTGTTCCCCCAGTTTCCTTGACAATCGATCAAGATATCTTTTTGACCCAATTGTACCAAGGCATCGCCAATGGAAGCATCTCCGTGTGGGTGATACTTCATCGTATTACCAATGATGTTTGCAACCTTGTTATAACGACCATCATCCAACTCTTTCATTGAGTGCATGATACGACGTTGCACCGGTTTAAGTCCGTCGAATAATGCTGGTACAGCACGTTCCAAGATTACATACGAAGCATAATCTAAGAACCAATTTTCATACAAACCATTCAGTGGGATAATGACATCATCCACCTTTGCTTTTTCAAAAGGATTAAATTCTCCTTCATTCGAATTTACGTCTTCAATTTCGTCTTCAGCCATAATTATGATGCTATTTCTTCGACTTCGTCGTTACCTTCTAATTTATCTTTTGCAATTTCATCCTCCAAATCCTTCTCAACACGCAAGTTATCAATGATAAAATCTTGTCGCTCTGGGGTATTTTTCCCCATATAATACGATAAAATTTCATCAATCGATGCTTCTTTGGAAAGGATAACTGGTTCCAAACGGATATCTTCCCCGATAAAGTGCTTGAACTCATCTGGTGAAATCTCCCCTAATCCTTTAAATCGTGTAATCTCTGGATTTTTCCCTAATTCATTGATCGCATTTCTACGTTCTTCATCCGAATAACAATAGATCGTTTTCTTCTTATTACGTACCCTGAATAAAGGCGTTTGTAGAACATATACGTGGTTACGTTTCACCAAATCTGGGAAGAAACGTAAAAAGAATGTCAATAATAACAAACGGATGTGCATTCCATCTACATCGGCATCGGTTGCGATTACAATTTTGTTATAACGCAAGTTATCCATGTCTTCCTCGATGTCCAAGGCCGCTTGAATCAGGTTAAACTCTTCATTCTCATATACCACTTTTTTGGTTAACCCGAAACAGTTCAACGGCTTACCACGCAATGAGAACACCGCTTGTGTATTTACATCTCGTGATTTCGTAATTGATCCACTCGCAGAATCTCCCTCGGTAATAAACAAGGTAGTTTCTTCACGTCGATCATCTTTCAAATCTGGGAAGTGAATACGACAATCGCGTAATTTTTTATTGTGTAAACTCGATTTCTTTGCACGGTCACGCGCAAGTTTTCGAATCCCTGTTAACTCCTTACGTTCGCGTTCCGACTGCTTGATTTTCTTCTCAATAGTCTCTGCAACCTCTGGATTACGGTGTAAGTAATTGTCTAATTTATCTTTTAAGAAATCATTGATGAACGAACGCATGGATTGTCCACCTGGTTCAATTTCTTGCGATCCTAATTTAGTTTTTGTTTGGGATTCGAATACAGGTTCCACCACCTTCACCGCAATCGCAGCTACGATCGACTGACGAATATCTGCTGCATCGTAATTTTTGTTGTAAAAATCACGAATTACTTTCGCTATCGATTCTCTAAAAGCACTTTGATGTGTACCCCCTTGGGTAGTATGTTGACCATTCACAAACGAATAGTAATCTTCACCGTAGGTCTTACCGTGCGTAAACGCCACCTCGATGTCCTCCCCTTCCAAGTGAATAATTGGGTACAATGGGTCCCCATCCATGTTGTCTTCCAACAAATCTTTCAATCCATCTTTCGATTGAAATTTTTCTCCGTTGAAATAAATTGCTAAGCCTCTGTTTAGGTAGCAATAATTCCAAAACATCTTAATCAGGTAAGGTGCTTTAAAATTGTATTTTTTAAATATTTGTTCATCCGGCCAAAACTCTACATACGTACCATTTTGCTCGTCTGTTTTTACCAATCCTTGTTCGTCAACCAACTCACCGCGTTCGAACGTAGCTTCCTTCTTCTCGCCATCTCTTACTGAATAAAGCATAAATTTCGAACTCAATGCGTTTACAGCTTTCGTTCCGACCCCATTCAAACCAACCGATTTCTTGAAGGCTTTTGAGTCGTATTTACCCCCCGTATTCATTTTGGAAACAACCTCTACCACTTTCCCTAACGGAATTCCACGACCATAATCCCTCACAGTCACTTTTCCATCTTTCACTTTGATGTCTACACGTTTCCCATTCCCCATCACAAATTCATCGATACAGTTATCGACAACCTCTTTCACCAAAATGTAAATACCATCATCTGCCGCAGCTCCATCTCCCAATTTTCCGATATACATCCCCGGACGCAAACGGATATGTTCTTTCCAATCTAACGATCGTATATTATCCTCTGTATATTGATTTTCAGCCATTATTTTAGTTATAATTTACGCTAACAAACAAAATTACATTTAGAACTGCCATTCAAAACGTTACTTTTCAATACTTTTACACGTCTAATCGTTAATTAC
>CANGOA010000071.1 GCA_947455255.1 Flavobacteriia bacterium
CATCTTCTAAGACGTGTTGCATCGTTTGTTTGTCAATACTTTTTAACTCTTTAAATTCTGAAAACGAATCTACTAATTCTAAGCTGTTCATGCCTATTTATTTAAATGAAATAACAATTTTTGTTTCCTTTATCGTTGCCATTGGAAGAGATTCTTCTTCTTCGATGGTTACTTTCTTTTTTGTCTCTGGACTTTTCTCGGTACGTGTCGTTTTAACTACAATTTTTTCTTCTGTAGCGTCCAACAAAACACCTTCTTTTTCCTTACCGTCTTTCATCGTAACTTCAACGGTTCTACCAATATTCTTGGTAAACTGAGGAAGTACACGCAATGGTTTGTCTAAACCTGCAGATGAAACGTGCAATTCGAAATCTTGCTCTTCACGATCTAAATTATGTTCCACATTTCTTGAAACAGAAACACAATCATCAATCGCTACATATCCTTCAAATTTGTCTAACTCTAAGTTAATCACAAATTTAGGAGAGATAGAAATCGAAACAATGAAAAGACCTCGATCTAATTCATTAATGCGTTCTTCTGCTAATTTTCGTACTAATTCTTTTGTAATCATCTGCTAAAAAAAAGAGGGGATAATCATCCCCTCGCACTTAGTTGTTTATAAATACTGTGCAAATGTACGTTATTTTTGGTTATTTCCAAATTTTTTAATGATTTTTCTCTATTTCCCAACAGGAAAAACAATTCTCTTTTTCTAATTTTTTTTCATCGTTATCAGGTAACAAAGGAAAAAAATCAATTCTTGAGATTTTCTCTAAACTGTCAATCGAAATTGTGAAATGTTTCAACGGTTCATCACTATTTTCGTTTTTCATTAAATAAGCAATGGCTTTTACCGAAGGTTGAGAATAATCTAATAAGGCCTTGTAAAAATAACGTGGTATAGATACTTTGTTTGCGCCTATGGTCGGTAATCCATCTTGTAAAATTGGTCCTGTCACCACATAAATCTGTTTGTTGTTTTTAGCATACTCACGCACCTTTTCCTCTAAAGTATTCCAAACACCTCGATTAAACGATTGATCTTGAGGAGAAATATTGGTTAAATAAAATGATTCATTCATGGTTTTTTCAGACCATGTCATATCTGCTGAGGGCGCTAGGTGACCTCTGTCGTAACCCGATTTACGGTAATCAGACAATTCACACGAATTTTCAGTTAAAAAAGGATCAGGTTGAAAGTGATTTTTACGTTTTACTAGTGCATGAGTTTCAAGGTCGGTTAATTCATACGCTACCCAATTCGCTTGTTTGTGTAAGGGGTTATAGGACAAACAATATGCAGTATGACAAATAATAATTTCCTGATTACTATGCGCAGGAATTTCCACACCTTTTTGCATGGGAGAGGATTGGCTTTGAAAACCTTCGAACAAAAAAAATCCGAACAGTAGAAAAACTACTATTCGGAATCTAGAAAATTTCATGTCTTTTACCAATTATAACTTACCCCAAAAGTAAGTGGATGAACGTTCGCCATCAACGAAGTATTAAAAGTAGGTACTAATGCATAACTTACAAACAAACCATACATTCTTCCAAAATATTGACCAAAACCTGCACGTATTGTTGCATCACATTTAAATGTATTTAACGCAAAAGTTCCCTTAATAGTACGCTCGAACTCAATATTTGGATTTGTTTTATCTGTATAGATTTGTTTAACATTAGAGGACAATTTGATTCCCGTAATAACTCCGGCACTGATCCATACATTTTTTTTAGGGGTAAACTCTAATAAAATTGGGATTTGAAGATATGCTAGATGTAATTTATTTCGAGTAAAACTAATTGTATCTATATGAGCATTACCATATACTGCACTGTCTTTTTTACTGTAGGAGTCTTGTAAAGTCCAATCTTTAGAGAAAGCAATTTTAGTTAAATTCAACCCTAAACCAACTGTAACTCCCCATTTATCAGGAGTAATAATTAATTTACGATCATAAAAATTAAAGTTAAAATTAAAGGATTTTAATACGTCATTGTTCCATTGAGGATCATTTGGAAACGATGCTTGAAATGAATTATTTAATAAAGTTGTAAGTCCAAAATCAACTCCAGCAAAATGACCATTGTGTTTTTCTTCCTCTATTTCTAATAAGGAATCTTCAATTGCTCCATTTATTTCTGATTCAGTAAGCGATTGATTGTTGGTGTTTTGTGAAAATGTAAATAGTGAAATAGTGATACTAAGAATTAAAAATAATAGTTTTTTCATAATTCGTTTAAAAATAAATAGTTGCATAAAATTAAGAAATATTTATTTAAACGACTTATTGGAATCCCTAAAAATTGCTTTTTCTTCGTTCAACTTCAAAATTAAACTCCTCATTTACTATTGTAAACTGCGGGGTTAATTTTTTGTTTACCTCAAAAAATCTATTTTTTTATAACTCTCCTTATTTTTTACTTCTTATTATATTTGTTACTTACAATCTTAAGCACTATTAAATTATGACGAACTCTAAGTTACACATTTACAATAGCCATTCAGGTAAAAAAGAATTGTTTGTTCCTATCCACCAAAATTTTGTTGGGTTATACGTTTGTGGACCAACAGTTTACAACTTTGTACACTTAGGAAATTGTAGAACATTCATCTCCTTTGACATGGTGTATCGTTACTTATTGCACTTAGGATATAAGGTTCGTTATGTTAGAAATATTACCGATGTTGGTCATTTAGAGAACGATGCGGATGAAGGCGAGGATAAAATTGCTAAAAAAGCACGCTTAGAACAAGTGGAACCGATGGAAATCGTTCAAAAATACACCTTGGATTTTCACGATGTATTGCGTCAATTTAATAATCATGCGCCAAGTATCGAACCAACTGCAACGGGACATATCATCGAACAAATTGAAATGATTAAGACGATTATAGAGAACGGATATGCCTACGAAGTAAATGGTTCCGTTTATTTTGACGTGAATAAATACAACGAAAAATTCCCGTATGGTGAATTATCAGGACGAAAGATAGAGGATTTAATTGCGGGTACACGTGACTTGGATGGTCAGGATGAAAAACGCAATTCTTTGGATTTTGCTTTATGGAAAAATGCTTCTCCAGAACACATCATGAAATGGCCTTCACCTTGGGGTATTGGATTCCCAGGATGGCATTTGGAATGTTCGGCAATGAGCACCAAATATTTAGGCGAGACGTTTGATATTCATGGAGGAGGAATGGATTTGAAATTCCCTCACCACGAATGTGAAATTGCGCAAGGCTGTGCTTCTACCGGAAAATCTCCCGTGAATTACTGGATGCATGGAAACATGTTGACCTTGAATGGTAAAAAAATGTCGAAGTCGACTGGTAATACATTACTGCCAAATGAATTATTCAATGGTGGTTCCGACTTACTAGAACGTGGCTATCATCCAATGGTGGTGCGTTTCTTTACGATGCAAGCACACTACCGAAGTACCTTAGACTTTACTAGTGAAGCGTTAAACGCTGCTGAAAAAGGCTATGAAAAATTGATGGATGCTATCAAAGAGTTGGAAACACTAACAACATCTGCTAATTCTTCTGTGGATGTTAACGCTTTAGTTGCTTCTTTTTACGATGCTATGAACGACGACTTCAACGCACCGATTTTAGTAGCGAATTTATTTGAGACAGTTAAAGCAATCAACACCATCAAAGAAGGTAAAGCAACAATTACACCAGCTGATTTGGAAGTACTAACCAAAGAAGTCAATGCGTTTGTGTTTGATGTGCTTGGTTTGGCTCCATTAAATAGCGCAGGTGACGATTCAAAATTAGAAGGTGTGATGGACTTGGTGTTGAATTTGCGTCAACAAGCACGTGAGAACAAAGATTGGGGGACTTCCGATAAAATTCGCGACGGATTAGCTGCTGCTGGCTTGGTGGTGAAAGACGGGAAGGACGGGACGACGTGGAAGTGACGAGTGACGGTAGTGACGAGCGAAGTCGTGATGTTGATGTTGATGTAAAACGCTACTTCCCCCTTTGAAGGGGGACTGAGGGGGATGACTTCAGTAAAAAATTACTAACTAAACCCCTCGAATTCGAGGGGTTTAAAAAACAAACTTCACTTCAATACTGAATTTTAAAAATTTAATTAACGAGTGCCTATAAATTCATAAATGTAAAAGGAAAAAATATTTCTATCGTCTTTTAAAAGTAACGGATTCGTTACCTTTAAAATTCAAGAATGAAGACAATTGAAAAAATATATAAAATAAATGAAATGTAAACTAAATCGAACCAAGACATTTGCTTCCCCCTTCGGAGGGGGACAGAGGGGGAGGATTTTGATGATAAAAATAAAGTTTACATTAATATTAATATTTGCAATCTCTTTTAATTCAAATGCTTGTGAATGTATTTGTACTGGTGATTGCAGTTTTAAAGTCGTTTCACAAAAATCAGATTTTGTAGCCTTAGTCAAAATAATATCCTACGATGACTATTTCGAAATGGATGAAAATTTAAAGAGTCCTGGTTCAATGATTGTAGAAATCATTGAAGTTTACAAGGGAATTGAACAAAGAAAACAAATAAAGATTTGGGGTGACGATGGGAATAAATGTCGGCCTTATTGTTCTACCTTTAAGTTGAATGAATATTATCTTATTTCTCCATCCATATTATCAAATAAAGAAAATAACAAGGAGTTTGAATTTTTTAGTTGTTCTACTGATTATTTAAAAGTTGACATGACAAGCAAAATGATAACAGGAAATTATACAGATAAAATCAATAATTATAGTCTTTTAGATTTTGAAAATGATATTAAAAATAAATAATGTCATCCCCCTCGGTCCCCCTTCAAAGGGGGAAGCCGCTCCGCTGGATTTGTAATCCTGCGGCAATTTCGCTATCAAATTCAATTCAAAATTTTATAACACCTTGATAGAAATATTCATCAAAAAAAACGTGCAATTTCAAAATGAAACCTGTGAAATTTCAAAATAGAAAGCGTGTAATTTCAAAATAGAGATTTTATTTTCAACATAAACTCAAGTCTAAAGATGTTATATTTGTTATAGAAATTATCACCTATTCGCATGTTAGAGATAACAATTTCGAAAATATGCGAATATTTGATTCATTAAAGTTAAAATGGAAACAAATAAAGTCATCCCCCTCCGTCCCCCTTCAAAGGGGGAAGCGTGTGGTTCAATCAAATCATAACCCATAATTTATAACTCATAACTCAAAAAATGATAACTCCGATACACGATAAAAAATTATTCTTATTAGATGCTTTTGCATTGATTTACAGAGCATACTTTGCGTTTGCGAAGAATCCACGTGTGAATTCCAAAGGACAAAATACGTCTGCGGCTTTTGGTTTTACGAATGCGTTGATCGATGTCATTAAAAAAGAGCAACCAACCCATTTAGCGGTGGTGTTTGACGCACCGGGTGGGGCAACGAATCGTCAGGAGGACTTTGCGGCGTATAAAGCGAACCGTCAGGAAATGCCCGAAGATTTACGTGCGATGATTGACCCAATCAAAAAAATCATTGAAGCATTTAATATTCCTATTTTATTGAAATCGGGATTTGAAGCGGATGATGTCATCGGAACATTAGCTAAAGTCGCTGAAAAAGAAGGATATTATACCTACATGATGACTCCGGATAAGGATTTTGGTCAGTTGGTATCGGAAAAAATATTTATCTACAAACCTGGTCGCGGTGGTGACCCTGCATCGGTATTGGGTGTGAATGAGGTATGTGAAAAATTTGAAGTGGACCATCCATTGAAAGTCATTGATATACTTGGACTTTGGGGAGATGCGGCGGATAATATCCCTGGAATCCCTGGAATTGGAGAGAAAACTTCCAAAAAATTGATTCAAGAATATGGTTCTTTAGAGAATATCATTGCAAATGCGGATCAATTGAAAGGCAAAATGCGTGAAAACGTAATTGAGTTCGCCGATCAAGGACGTTTGTCCAAACAATTAGCAACAATCATCTTAGATGTGGATGTACCTTTTGATCCTGAACATTTGATTATGTGTGAACCAGACGCTGAAAAAATCAAGGAAGTATTTACCGAATTGGAATTTAGAACGTTGGCAAAACGCGTTATCGGAGAAGAAATTACCGTAACTGCTCCCGTGAATGAAGCAGGTCAATTTGATTTATTCGGTACGCAAAGTTTGTTGGAAATTCAAACGCCAGTTCAGACTTCAGAATTAAAAACCATTGCCACAGAAAAACCGAATTACCATTTAATCACGAATTCCGAAGAACGTGCAGAGTTGTTGGAATTGTTATTAAAACAATCAGTTGTATGTTTTGATACGGAAACCACAGCCGTAGATGCTTTACTTGCGGAATTAGTGGGGATGTCTTTCTCATTCAATGCACGCGAAGCATTTTATGTTGCGGTACCTGAAAATCGTCACGAAGCACAACAAATCGTAGACACTTTCAAACCTTTCTTTGAGAATGCTGCGATTGAAAAAATTGGTCATAACATCAAATACGACTTACAAGTATTAGAAAATTATGGAATCGAAGTGGCTGGTTCCTTGTTTGATACAATGATTGCGCATTACTTAATTCAGCCTGAATCCAAACAAAGCATGGACTTCTTGGCGGAATATTATTTACAATATAAACCTGTTTCGATTACCGAATTAATTGGTAAAAAAGGAAAAAATCAGGGGAACATGCGCGACCTAGATCCAAAAGAAGTTTCCGATTATGCGTGTGAAGATGCGGATATTACCTTTCAACTATACCAAATCTTAGCACCTCAAATCCAAAAAGAACACTTAAACGATTTGTTTCACACCATGGAAATGCCGTTGGTTTCTGTCATTCAACGCATGGAACGCGAGGGAATTGCAATTGATGTGGAAGGATTGAAAGCCTTGTCTTTGCGTTTGGAAGAAGAATCGGTGAGTTTGGAAAAAGAAATTAAAGAAATTTCAGGTGAAGATTTCAATTTAGATTCTCCAAAACAATTAGGAGAGGTGCTTTTTGATAAAATGAAAATCAACGCAAAAGCGAAGAAAACGAAAACAGGTCAATACCAAACTTCGGAGGATGCCTTAGAACAATACCGCAACGACCACCCAATCATTGGAAAAATATTAGAATACCGTCAAAATAAAAAACTTAAAGGAACCTACGTAGATCCTTTACCAACCTTATTAAATCCAAACGATCACCGTGTGCACACGAGTTATATGCAAACGGTAACTGCTACAGGTCGTTTGAGTTCAAACAATCCCAACTTGCAAAACATTCCTATTCGTACGCAAAAAGGGAAAGAAATTCGTAAGACCTTTATTTCACGTGGTTCTGACTACAAGATTATGGCAGCGGATTATTCTCAAATTGAACTTCGAATCATTGCTGCCTTGAGTAAAGACCCGGGAATGATTGATGCATTTCAAAAAGGAATTGACATTCACACGGCAACGGCTGCCAACGTATTTCACGTTCCACTAGAGGAAGTAACGAAAGACCAACGTAGTGCAGCGAAAGCGGTTAACTTCGGAATTATGTACGGTCAAGGTCCTTTTGGATTGGCACAAAATTTAGGGATTTCACGTACCGAAGCAAAATCCATCATTGATCGCTATTTCGAACAATTCGGAACCATTAAATCCTTCATGGATAGCTTGGTAAATGATGCACGCGAGTTGGGTTATGTCGAAACGATCATGAAACGAAGAAGATACCTTCCGGACATTAATTCTGCCAATGCGATTGTGCGTGGTTATGCAGAACGAAATGCGATTAACGCTCCTATACAAGGTTCTGCTGCGGATATCATTAAACTGGCGATGATCGCAGTTGACAAAGCGATGATTGAACAAAAAGTACAATCTAAATTGTTGTTACAAGTACACGATGAGTTGGTGTTTGATGTACACGTTTCGGAACAAGATTTGATGCAAAAACTGGTAAAAGAAGCCATGGAATCAGCAGTTAGTCTGGTTGTACCGATGGAAGTGGAAGTAAAAATTGCAGATAACTGGTTGGATGCCCATTAATCGATAAGATGCGAAATTGCTTGTTATTGTTAGTTGTTATTGCGACATATTTCGATGTGTCAGCCCAAACTACGTCTAGCAATTCCAATCAATTACTGTGGAAAATCACTGGGAGAAAATTAAAAAAACCGAGTTATATTTACGGAACCTATCATTCCAACGACCCACGTGTTTTCAAATTTTCAGACAGTACCTACAGTGTATTATTGCGTTCTGAAGCTATAGTAATCGAGGCAGATATGTATAGCATGTTTGCAGAATTAGACACCCGAAGTAATACTCCTCATTTTGAATTTGACGCTGCTGGAACTCCTTATACGACGAGTAAAAGAGCTACAAAAACTAATTATGGCTCTGAAGACGGTCGCCCGCAATTTCTAGATTTATACATTCAATTATTAGCCTATAATCTAAATAAAAAGTGTTTCACCCTAGAGTCCGTAGAAGACCAACTCGCTGCCTATTCGGTAATTAATAAATCTAAACTACTTGGAATTAGCACACCTACTGAAAAAATTAGTCAGGAGAAACTGATGGAAGTATACTTGTCGGGTAACATTGAACGCATACGCGAAATGATGGAGCGTCAACTTTCATCCACCAAAGATGGTTATCAATGGATGATTACCGAACGTAATTTCATTATGGCAGATGGGATAGATACCTTGTGTAAAAAAAATAGTTTGTTCATTGCTGTTGGTGCAGCACATTTGGCTGGTCCGACTGGCATCCTTCAAATACTCAAAGACCGAGGTTATAAAGTGCAACAAGTCAATGCGACCTATGCGTCCGAACCGACTGCCGCAGCGAAGGAAATCCAAAAACAAAACAGTTTTACATACGCCGATCCATTCTCTGGAATCAGTGTGCAATTTGGAGGTAAACCCTTAATCAAAAAAGAAGAGAATTACGAAGAAATTGTCTACCGCGAAATGGGTCAGGGAAATACCTACCTCATCGAAGTGGAGAACATTGGAAAAAATTACAACCTAGCGAAGTACGTTGAAAGTATTTTTAACGCTCCCGAACAAACAAAAATTCAAGAACTGACACTCCAAAACGGTATTCAAGCTTATGAAGGACTCTCATACGTTTATGGTACTGGACATTGCTGGAGACGTGTCTTTGTCTATAAAAACAAGTTGATCAAATTAAGTTGTTATGGTGGTAATAAATTTATGAGCACAGATCGGTACAAGAAGTTTTTTGATCGGGTGGTGGTGTTTTAATTTTTGTCAATAAGATTTTTATCCAAATTATTATTCGGTCATACTATTTTTTCGCAAAATTTAAGAAAAACAGTAATTTTAGATTATCAAAAAAAATCAACATGGCAAAAACATCTGGTCAATTAGAAAATGAAAGAAGAATTCAAAAAAATGAAATAAAAATTAGTGACATATCAACTTGTTATTTTTGTAAATCTACAGGACTTAAAGAAAATGATAAATATTGTCCAAATTGTAGATTTCCACAAAATGGTACACAAAGTGAAATGAAGCGATTTTTAATTAATATTAAAAAGAAAAAACAATTACTTCAAGACCAAAAAAAAGCAGTCAAAAAAGCCAAAGTAATTCTATTTATTTTAGCAGGTCTAAATTTCTTAGTTGCAATTTTATTAGGGATAATAATTAACAAAAATCTAGATTTGTTAATCGGTGGATTAATCGGTGGCATTGTATATTTAAGTTTGGCTATATGGTGTAAATACAAACCCTTTGCAGCAATTTTATCAGGATTATTTGTCTTCATAGTTTTTACAGCGATGAGTGCAATAGCAGATCCTCATACTCTTTATAAAGGTTTAATAATGAAAATTATAGTAATCTCGGGGTTTATTTATGGATATAAGGGGGTTAAAGATTCTGAAAAACTTGAGAAAGAACTCATTGCATTAAAAGAATCCAAAGATTTAGAAGAAAACGATGAACTGTAATAACTGCCAAAATAGTATTACAAAAAATGCTTTTTTTTGTGGAAAGTGTGGAGCAAAAAAAGAAGATTCAAAATCTACATTTGATTACAATATACATATTAAAAAAATCGCACTTCTTTTTATATTATTAGTAACATATATCGTTTCAATTCATATTTTTAAAATTAGTATTTCCAAAACCAATACAATTTTCATTGATATTATATTTTCACTTATTGTTTTATTATTTTCATTTTACGATAGAAAAACTTTAAAAAGAGTCATACAGAAACCTAAAATTAAAATAAAAACTGTACTATTTATATTAGTTTTAACTCCTATAAGTGCTTTTATAGTACATCAATTTGCTGATTTATTAAACGAAAGTTTATTTCACCCTCAGAAAATTCAAACTTCTAACCATCAAACATTTTCACTTCTAAATTTCTTAATTTCTATTCTATCTATAGCAATATTCCCTGCTATATTTGAAGAGCTTGCGTTTCGAGGAGTCATTTTCAATGAATTATCCAAAATTACGAGTTTAAAAATTACGATTATAATATCCTCTATCTTATTTACTATACTCCATTTTTCACTTATCTCAATAATTTGGATTTTTCCAATAGGTATAATTCTAGGTTATTTAAGAGCAAAATATCGTACTATTTGGTATGGAATACTTACACATTTTGTCTATAATTCTTGTATCATTATTCTTGGAGAAATTTAAGAACTAATTTCTCAATTTAAAACCACAACAAATTTCGAACGATTCCTTTCATCCGTTCGTTTTGTTTAATCATATCAGCAACAAAAGTTCTAAATTCAGTCAAACTTTGTGCTTTTTTACGTTTGAATAAAGGAGTAATATTATCCAAATCAATCGTTTTACCATCAACAGATTGTGCGAAATACACCAAACTACCATCTTCGGTTGCTAAACCTAAAATTGCTCCTGGTAAACCTGAAATTCCATCGGGACCACACGTAGGATTTACAGCTTCCGTATACCATGCATAAATACGTGTAGAATCGTCTTTTTGCCAGATTGCTTTACGACAATCATACCCTGCAATTTTACGTTTGTTATCCGTTAATTTCCATGGAATATGTTGGATGGAATCTTCTACGTAAACAAAATTTCCCAAGACATCGAGTTTCATTAAACGTTTGTGAGTTCGAAGGTTATCTTCAAACGAATTCGTTGTTGTAAACCAACCCATCCCTCGTTCTTGAGGTACATCCAACGCGGGTAGAAAGTAAGCTGATGAATCGGTAAAATACAAGGAAAACAAATCCGTTTTGATGGTTGACCCTCCCCTACGTTCGAACATCATTTTCATTTCAGGGTAACGTTTCAACAAATTTATCCTGCGCTCGTACTGGATGACACCCGAACGGAGTTGCGCTTGCACAGCATTTCCAACTAGAAAACAAGCAACAAAGAGTATGTATAGTCTAATATTTTTCATTTCTCGGCGGTCTTGGCATGCCTGGTCCAAATGGAGGCATTTTGGTGGATGAATCTTGTGGCGTATTCGGTGGATCGAAACGGTAACTTAAACGCAATAGAAAATAACGGGTGATCATATAGGTGCGAATATCAGAAATCTGGTTGGAGGTAATTGTACGTTGAATTTGTAAGTTTTGATTGAGGATATCATACGCTTCAAATCCAATATTCAAACGCTTATTTTTTAATACGTATTTCGAAACTGTAGCATTCCAGATTGTACGATTGGTGTTAAATCCATTGGTACGACCCGTAGTAATTTGTTGATTCACACTTGTTGTGAGTAAAAAATTGAATTTAGGAACATTCCAAGAAATATCTAAGGAATTATTGTAATTAAAGTAGGGATTTTGTTTCACCAACAAGGAATTACCAGCTGGTTTGTTATAGCCTATTGAACCATTCAACGAAATCGTTAATGTATCGGTGGAATACGACAATCCTAAATTTGGAGTAATGGATGTTTGTAAAGTAGAATACTGCGATCCATTGATGATGCTTTTTGCAAGTGAGTGTGTGAAGTCTAGGCCTCCAATCAAAAACATCGAACGTTTCGGAATACCATGTTTATAATTACAGGAAAGGCTGTAATTTTGATTCCCATTGACATTGACTGTTTGGGATATCGCACGACCTGAACTATCATAGGTTACAGAATTCGCAAAATCATTGTCAATAAAATCAGCATTGGCACGCAAGAAAAAATACCTACTCAACAAATTATTAAAACGCGAAACAGAAAGTGAAGCTGTTTGTTTGAAAGCTGGTTTTAGGTTCGAGTTACCAATGGTTTGATAATTTAGGTTTGTATTATTTAATACAGGTTGCAATTGATTGATGGAAGGTATGGGGGCACTCGTATTATAACCCACGTTTATACGAATGGCATTTTTTTGATTATAGGTATAACTTGCGTAGGGTAAATATTGGTTATTGTTTAACGAGAAAACTGCAGAAGTTGCATTGTTAGTACTTGACAAACTTAGGTTCCTCAACGCACTTCCTACAATCACCGTGTGTGCTCCTGATTTACGAGTCAAACTCAACTTTCCTCGATTGATTATTGTTGCACGAGCATAGTCAGAACTAAACTTCGTATTTGGTATCAGCACTTGATTTTGAATATCGGAAATCTTACGAACCTGCTGATCTGTTGTCGTATTATTCATATACTCCACGTTCAAATTAATCCGACTCGTTAACGGCTCAGTATGGAATAACGTAAGTGTTTGATTGAATGTTTTTTGTGTAATGTTATTAGTTTGATTGGTTTGTTTTACTAGGTTAGCTACTTGATTACTAAAATTTACACCACCTAAATCGTGATTGTCTGAATATTCCAAATCACTCGTGATGGAACTTTCACGTTTTGGTTTCATGTATTTTTTTTCCAGTTTCAAGGTATTGTTAAGAACGATTTCAGTTGTTGAATCCGTAATATCATTTTCACTTGAGCGAAAAAGAGAGCGATGATTATTGAGATAGTTTGAACTGTTTTTGTTTTCACTACTTTTTATATAATAATCTAGTTTAGGGATTAATTCTAACGTAGTTAATGAGTCTAGTTTCCATTTATTCTCAATGTTAATCGTATGCTTTTGTAATCTAGCATGTTCATTTTGTTCGCTAGCATTATAATAACTCGTGTCTGCTATCAAATATTGTGTATTATTTGTCGTAACATTATGTGCTTTTGTGTCACGGTATTGGTAGTTGATTTCAAAAAAATGTTTGTTATTATTTCCATACGAATTTTTAAAACGTGCTCCTGTAGTGAAATTATCTGGAAAACCGGAATTGGAATAATTTGTACCTGAATTTAATCCATATTTATTTTGATCCTCCCAATTGAATCCTGCTCTTGGTGTATTATTTTTCAAAGCATAAAACGAATAATTCTTTTTGTTTTGGTAGCGGTTAAATAAGAGTTCTCCCTCATAAAACTTTTGTCCATCTGTTGCTAACGAAGCTTTCCCAAAATATCCTTTTTTAGCATCGTCTTTTAACTTCAAGTTCATGATTTGTTTCGCCTCTTCCCCATTCTCCGTGTTGTTTTTCTTCTCGTAAATCTGCACATTTTGAATCGCCTTTGCCCCTAGATTTTTCGTAGCAACAGTAGGGTCATTTCCGAAAAATTCGTCTCCGTCCACATAGATTTGATCGATGTCTTTTCCTTGAAAGGTCACTTTTCCACGAGCATCCACGGATACTCCAGGAAGTTTTCGCAACAAATCTTCTACCACCCCGTTTTCTCTTACTTTGAAAGAATCAGCCACAAACACCAAGGTGTCTCCCTTGTAGTAGATTGGACTTTTGTTTACATAAATAAAAGCAGGTGCTAATTCCTTTTTGGAGTTATCTAATTGAACAGCAGGTAAGGTGATGAATTTTTCAGTTTGATTTCCAAACACATACATGAATTGATCCTGAAAATTAGGATGACCAATCGTGATTTTAAAAGTGTCAACTGGAAGATTTGACAAACTAAATTCTCCTGCTTTATTTGTCCGTGTAAACTGAACAAGCATAGAATCTTTCACCTTAGAAGCAATGACGATCGCACCTGAAATTGGTTTTAGGTTTGAGAAATCCTGCACTTTTCCCTGAATAGTCATTTGTGACCAAGAAACAAGCATGAAAAATAATAGGAAAAAGGACAATAAATATTTCATTCCATTTTTTTGTTTATCGGTATTAAAAATAGCGAAATAATATCAAGATAGAAATTCTAAGTGTTAATTTGAAAATTTTAGAAGAATAGAATTTTTCAAAATCATTAAGTGACTAAAATTAAATTACTATACTTGAACCGTAAATTTTAATTATGATAAAAAGATTATTATATGTCGCTGTTGCCTTAGTAGATATAGTACTAGTATTCATGAGGACCTACGACTGGAAAATGGCAGGAATCTTATTTGTAGCATTTATTGCCGTCTATTTTTTATTAAAGAAACTTTTATTTTAGTATAACGATATGAAAAAAGTACTCATCATCGACGACGAAGAAAAATTACGTGGTTTACTAGCACGTATAATTGGCTTGGAAAAATTCGAAGTGTTTGAAGTCGGCGATTGTGAAAGTGCTTTAAAAAAATTAGCGAAGTTTCCCATTGACATCGTTTTGTGTGACGTAAAATTACCCGATGGAAATGGGGTTGAGTTCACCAAAAAAATCAAAGAAATTTATCCACACATTGAAGTCATCTTATTAACTGCCTTTGGAAATATTCCAGATGGTGTTCAAGCCATCAAAAATGGCGCTTTTGATTATTTAGTCAAAGGGGATGATAACAATAAGATAGTACCTCTTCTATTTCGTGCTGTCGACAAAATCACCTTATCCAAAAAGGTACAACAACTTGAAAAACAATTAGGAAACACCTTTTCTTTTTCCAAAATCATTGGTCAATCCAAAGCCATTGAACAAGCGATCCATTTAGCATCTAAAGTCGCACCGTTGGATACAACTGTACTGCTAACAGGAGAAACTGGAACGGGAAAAGAAGTCTTTGCGCAAGCAATACATTATGAAAGTACACGCAAAAACAATCATTTTGTAGCCCTCAACTGCGCTGCATTCAGCAAGGACATACTTGAGAGTGAAATGTTTGGTCACAAAGCGGGTGCTTATACAGGAGCTGTAAAAGATCAAATTGGTTTATTTGAGGAAGCGAATCACGGCACCATCTTCTTAGATGAAATTGGTGAAATGTGTTTGGAATTGCAAGCGAAACTCTTGCGTGTCATTGAAACAGGTGAATTCTTAAAGGTCGGTGAAAATAAGCCTACGAAAGTAGATGTGCGCATCATAGCAGCAACCAATCGGGATTTGGAAGCAGAAATCAAACAAGGAAATTTCCGTGAAGATTTATTTTATCGCATCTCTGTTTTTCAAATTAGTTTGCCCGCATTACGCGAACGTATTGCCGATATTCCCTTATTAGCGAATCA
>CANGOA010000072.1 GCA_947455255.1 Flavobacteriia bacterium
ATTTCTACTGTAAAAAGATCGCCAATACAAATCTTATTGACGAATGGACTTTCAGAATATGAGCAACCGATTCCTGAAAAATTTAGCACTTTAAAAAACATTGAACTGTTTTTTTGCTTACCTAGTTATTGGGATTTAAATGATGAAAGTAATCCATCGATGAATTGGGTGAAACCTTGGATACAAAAGTTAGCCAAACATTTAATCGAAAAACAAACTTGGTATGGTGTTGGACATACTTTTACAAATGGTAATCCAGCAGAGGCGATTTCACCGACTATGAAACAGAAATATTTTTTATTAAATATCCCAACGTATTTTTCTGAAGAACTGATTCCTTTGGAAGTTGATGGTAAAACGGTTGAATTTTTGGCTATTGTTCCAATTTTTGAAGATGAATTAGACTACAAAATGGGGAAGGGAACTTATAAATTGCAAAAAAAGTTTTTAGACAAGAATATCACTGAATTATTGGATGATTATCGGATGTCTACTTTGAAGAATAAATGGAGAATTTTTAAATAATACAATATATTTGCAAGTAATACGTTAGAGGGAACAATTTTTAGTTTATGGAGCAGCAATTAGATACAATTATACAAAAGGAGAATATCGTTCAATTCATTTGGAAGAAAAGAAAAGTAATAAGTATTGTCACATTTATAGGTGCACTATCTTCGTTAGTAATCTCATTTTTCATCACCCCTGAATATTTGTCTACTGCTATCGTTTTTCCTACTGCCACAAGTTCTGTATCGTTCTCAGAACAACGAAATGCAAAAGCATCTTCTATGGATTTTGGTGAAGAAGAACAAGCAGAGCAAATGATACAAATTTTACAATCTGCACAAATCCGGGATCGTATTGTTAAACAATTTGGTTTAATGAAGCATTATGAAATCAAAGAAACGGATGCCTATAAAAACCATAAATTGGGAGAACAATATGCAGGACACTTTTCTTTTACAAGAACACGTTATGGTTCTATTCAGATTGATGTATTGGATAAAAACCCAAGAAAGGCCGCTGCGATGGCAAATAAAATTGTAGACCTCATCGATACGGTAAAAAATGAAATGATTAAGGCAAGAACCATTCCTGCCTACGAGATAAACAAACGCGAGAAAGAGCTGATAGAACGAGATATTAAAGTTATTTTGAATCGTTTGGATAGTCTTAGTTCTATTGGAGTTGTAACGGACGAAGGTCGTGCAACCTTATTTCAAGCATACAATGAAGCAAAAGGAAAAGAAGACCGTCGTTATTTCCGCAAACAAATTGACGTGAATGTAAAACACGGAGCAGAGTTTGATGGATTGTCTATGATGCGTGATGAAAAGATGACGAAGTTAGCGGAATTTGAAACTGCATACGATCAAGCTGAATCGGATGCCAATGCGAATTTTAGCCATAAATTTATCGTAGAAAGAGCAATAACGGCAGACAAGAAAGAAAAACCAAAAAAATCAGTTATCATCATTGTTTCTACCTTATCTACGTTGCTTTGCATGGTGTTTTTGTTATTGGTACAGGAACGTCTTAAAGAATTAAGAAAAGAATCGTAGTGCAAACTATTAAGTCAAATTTATTTGCAATTCTTGGAAGTAGTTTCTTTATTTTACTTTCATTAGTTTCTTTTTATTTAGAAAATTGGTTTTTCTTTTTAGTTCCCTTTGCATTACTAATTATATACATCTCGATATACCATACTAAGTATGTTTTTTTGTTTATTCTTTTTGCCACACCATTAAGTATCAACATTGAAGAATTTGTAACTAGTGTAGGTTTATATGTACCTACCGAACCACTATTATTCGGACTAATGTTATTATTGGTAATGTATCAATTACGTTCGAATATACTACCGACCTATATTTTCAAAAATGAAATCATTTGGGCTATTGCCATATATCTAGGATGGATTTTCATCAGTTCATGTATGAGTAGCCACCCTATGGTTTCTTTCAAGTTTTTATTAGTTAAGTTATGGTTTATTCTTCCAATGATTGGTTTTGGAGTGCTTATTTTCCAAGATAGACGCTATATACGATCTTTCTTATGGCTTTTTAGTATTGCAACTAATATTGTAATTGTTTATACTGTTATCAAGCACGCAGGCTACGGATTTGCAGAAAAGCAAAGTCACTGGGTAATGGATCCATTTTATCGTGACCATACAATCTACGGAGCAGCTGTTGCACTCATTTTTCCATTATTAGTAGGATTGTATTTTTCCAAAAAGCATGATTTATTTACCCAAGTAATTTTGATTGTATTTATTTTAATAAATTTGACTGGTTTGTATTTTTCTTATACGCGTGCTGCTTGGTTAAGTATTGTTGCTGCAGGTGGCGTTTGGTTTTTGATAGCCTTTAAAATTAAATTTAAATACATTTTATCTGCTGTATTAGGAATAAGTATCGTTGTTGCCCTTTCTTGGACAGAGATACAATTTGCGATGGCAAAAAACACATCTGAGCATACTACGGAGGACTTTGGAAAACGTTTAGAGAGTGCAGCGAACGTCACAACGGATGCATCCAATTTGGAGCGATTGAATCGTTGGTCTTGCGCCCTATCGATGTTTGAAGAACGTCCTATTTTTGGATTTGGTCCTGGCACCTATGCTTTTGAGTATGCTCGTTTTCAGAAACCAGAAAATTTAACCATTATCTCTACAAATTTTGGAGATGGAGGAAATGCACATAGTGAATATTTAGGTCCATTAGCTGAAATGGGGGTATTTGGACTACTAACTACTTTATTATTGATTGGTACCATCTTTTATAAAGGAATTACCCTTTATTCTCATTGGGGAGAAGAAGATAAAGAGATGAAAGTCCTTTTATTGGCTATGCTATTATCGTTAGTAACCTATTTTATCCATGCCGTGTTGAATAACTACTTAGATACCGATAAAGCTTGCGTGCCCATATTTGCAATGTGCGCATGTATTATAGTGTTGGAGCAACGAGTGACGAAGTGACGAATTATTTAAACGTTTACTCCGAATAGGTAACCTACAAGAGCTGTTAATCCCATAGCAAGTGTTCCCCAAATCGTTATTCGAAAAATTGCTTTTTTAATGCTGGAACCACCGGTTTTTGCAGCAATTATTCCTAGCGTAATTAAGAAAATAATTGAAAATCCATACAATCCATATTCCATAAAAGGTAAAGGAAAAAAGAGGACAACAATTAAAGGAAGAATTCCACCTAAGGTAAATGCTGCACCAGAAGCCATTGCAGCTTCGATTGGATTCGCTTGGCTAATTTCATTGATTCCTAATTCATCTCGAACGTGAGCTGCTAAGGCATCTTTTTCTGTCAATTCTATCGCTACTTTCATCGCTGTTTCTTTGGACAAACCGCGTTGTTCGTAGATTGCAGCCAAGACAAGTAATTCCTCTTCCGGCATATCTTCTAATTCTTGTGCTTCACGTGCGATATCTGCTTTCTCTGTGTCCATTTGTGAACTTACAGAAACATATTCACCAGCAGCCATTGCTAGAGCCCCCGCAACCAATCCTGCAACCGTAGCCAGCATGATAGGTTCTCTGGAATTACTGGCAGCAGAAATACCAATAGCGATACTTGTAATGGATAAAATTCCATCATTTGCACCTAATACAGCTGCGCGCAACCAGTTACTTCTATGTATGTAATGATTGTCGAGGTAGTTATCGAGATTTACCATAAGAATGCGAATTTCAATTATACTTAAATGTACGACATTATTAGGATAAAAACTGCATGCTTAATAATAAAGTGACGGGAGACGAGTGACGGATGGGCGGAGATTTTATCGCAGAGGACTCGGAGGATTTTTTTGAAGGATTAGCGTTTTTGAGGACACAGAGGTTTTGACTGCGTCAAAATTTAGGGTGGAATAAAATTGTTTAGGAAAGGACAAAAAAAGAAATTAGTTTTTGATTGGAACATTTACATAAAACTCAAAACGATACCAAACTGGTCGAAAAAACTGATTTGAAGGAGTATCCCCATAGCCAGGTATGTAATAGTTTGGTAAATCATTGCTAATATTAGAGTAGATAGGTAATGGAAAATTTATATTGCTTGAAATTGTAAAATGTTTGTGTTGAAAAACTAATAAATCTAAACTTGGTTCAATAAATATTACCTGTTGATTATCATTACGAAAAGTAGTTTTGTAATCCCCAAAATATTGCCCCTTAATTGTTAAATCTCCTTGTTGAGAAAAATTTGAATAGCTTAGACTTAATCCGATTGCATCAAAGAAGACAGAGGATTGTTTCGAAAACGAAGCAAAAAGACCAAGTTTTCCATAATAACCTTGATTGAAATAAATTAACTGTTGATTGTTATTATCACTAACATTTACAAGATCCCTGTTTATTCCATTTTTAGAATAACCATAAACGATTCTTGTTCGTAAATATTGGTTTAATTTCACTTGTACTACTGGTTCAAAGCAAAACCCACCGTTTAAAGCATAATTACCTAATAAATAATTTGTTATATTATTTGAAATATTCACACCAACAGAAATTTTGGTTGAATCTTGAGCACGTAATGACGAAAAAAACAAGCTCAGAACAATAAAACTAAATAGCCAAATTGAGCGCATAACTTGCAGAAATTTTAGAATTATTATTTTGAGAGAATACTCCCGACTTAAAACTTTTTGTTGGTATCAACTTAAAATCATTGAGCGTAATTTCATATCCACAATTAGTTTTTTCGTAGTTAAAAGTTCTACGATAAGAAATGATTAATGTGTCTTGATTTGTAGAATCTTTTAAAATTAATCGTGTAGTATCTTGATTTATTGCAAGTGGTAAAATATTATTTTTAAAAGAATGGGAAGTTGTATCATTCAACGTTTTGAATGAAGTATAACTTTTCGGCCCTGCAAACGAAACAATTATATTCGGTTCGGTTGTAGGTTTACATTGTTGACACGCATTCAATACTAGAACTATAGCAATTAAAAATAATATCCTCAACATTAATTAATATATTATATGTCCTCCCCCATTAGCAATCGAATCCGCTCAGGCAGACAGGGGGAAATGGCGTTTTGCGATTCAGTAAATATCAGAAGTAATTATGCCTCAACCGTTTTTATAGAAAGCTCTTCCATTTGTTTTTCGTCTAAGGTAGAAGGTGCGTCGATCATCACGTCGCGACCTTTGTTGTTTTTAGGGAACGCGATATAATCACGAATAGAATCCGAACCACCCATGGTTGCTACCAAACGATCTAAACCAAATGCCAATCCTCCGTGTGGTGGAGCACCATATTCAAATGCTTTTAGTAAGAAACCGAACTGTTTTTGAGCTTCTTCAGGAGTGAAACCTAATAATTCAAACATACGCTCTTGAAGTGCACGGTCGTGAATACGTATAGATCCACCTCCTAGTTCTACTCCATTCATAGCTAAATCGTAGGCATTTGCTCTTACTTTTCCTGGATCTGTATCGATCAACGCGAAATCTTCTGGTTTTGGAGAAGTAAAAGGGTGGTGCATTGCGTGGTAACGCTCGTTTTCTTCATCCCATTCTAGTAATGGGAAGTCCATTACCCATAATGGTTTGAACACATTTGGATTTCGTAATCCTAATTCATTCCCCATGTGTAAACGCAATTCATTCATTTGTTTACGGGTTTTATCCAAACCACCACATAAAACCAATAACAAATCGCCTGGTTTCATGTTTGCTCTTTCTGCCCATAAAGCTAATTCTTCTGGACTATAGAATTTGTCTACCGATGATTTCAACGAACCATCCGCATTGTATTTTAAATAAATTAATCCTGTTGCACCAATTTGTGGTCGTTTTACCCAATCCGTCAATGCATCTAATTGTTTACGAGTATATTCAGAACAGTCTTGCGCGTTAATTGCAATTACAGCTTCTGCATTATCAAACACAACAAATCCTTTGTTTTGCACTAAATCTGTTAGGTAAACAAACTCTAAGTCAAAACGAATGTCTGGTTTATCCGAACCATATTTTACCATTGCATCTGCATAGGTCATTCGTGGAAAATCTCCGTCAAACGTAACTCCTTTTACTTCTCTAAATACGTGTTTCACCAAACCTTCAAACATATTCAAGATATCTTCTTGTTCTACGAAAGCCATTTCACAATCGATTTGAGTAAATTCTGGTTGACGATCTGCACGTAAGTCTTCATCACGGAAACATTTCACGATTTGGTAGTAACGGTCAAAACCAGAAACCATCAATAATTGTTTGAACGTTTGAGGTGATTGTGGAAGTGCATAAAACTCACCCGCATTCATACGACTTGGAACCACGAAATCACGTGCACCTTCTGGAGTCGATTTAATTAAATAAGGAGTTTCAACATCCAAGAAATCGTTTTTATCCAAGTATTTACGTGTTTCCAAAGCAACACGGTTTCTCAAACGTAATTTTTCTTGCACAGGTCCACGACGTAAATCTAAATAACGGAATTGAGCACGTAATTCTTCCCCGCCATCCGTATCGTCTTCGATTGTAAAAGGAGGAGTAACCGAAGCATTTAATATTGTCAGTTTAGTCACCAAAATCTCCACTTCACCCGTAGGCATGTTTTTGTTTTTGCTAGAACGTTCAATGACGGTTCCTTCTACTTGAATCACAAATTCACGACCTAACTTTCTCGCTTGTAAACACAAGGTCTCGTTTTCCTCTAAATTAAAGGCTAACTGCATAATTCCATAACGATCGCGAAGATCAACGAAGGTCATACCTCCAAGGTCACGGGAACGTTGTACCCATCCAGCAAGGGTTACTGTTTGATTGATATTATCAAGGCGAAGTTCGCCACAAGTATTTGTTCTAAACATGGTCAAAAATTTTGAAAAACAAAGATAAAAAAAAGGAGGGCAAAACTCTTCATTTACTACAATAGATGTATACAGATTATTTATTTGGTTTAATATACTTTCAATCTGTAATATTTATTCATATTCATATGATTAATAAGAAATAATTTTTCTTTGTAAATTCAATAAAAATTGTACAAATTAAATTAATTTATATTACATTTATTTGACGTAAATGTAAAACAAATGTATTTCATTCGCATTAGAGGTAAAGTAAATCATACATTAACCATCACTGAAAAACAAATCATCGTAAGTATTGGGTTGAAAAATTATAGTAATATAATCTTTCCGAAAAATCACATCTCTGTATTATTTGATACACATAAAATTGCAAGTAACCTAGATCAAGCACTTGAATTTATTGAGCAAAAAATGCATAAAGAAATAGAATTGAATATACGGTTTCCAAAAATGAGTTTGGTTTATTTCGGTAGTTTACACACAATATGAGCAATAGTTAAAATAGTCATCTGCATGTGAAAACTCAGTTTCTGGGTCATAGATTTCTTCCATAATTTTCCCTAATACTTCAGGGAATAATTCAATCATCTCAGCGATTGAAACAGAATTTGAATTAAGATTAAAAGGACTATTTTTAATATTTACCAAAGAAATAATTGCACTATTTTTTGGAATTCGATTAAACCGTTTAAAATATAAAAAACAATATAGCACCAATTGAAAGAAGTGCTTCGCATTTTTTGAAGATTCAACTAAATAAACGATTTTATCATTATTATTCTTATAATCCTTACCAACATCTTTAATATCAACTTTACCGGTTTTATAATCCCAAATATATATTTCCCCATTCATTTCATCAATTCTATCAATGACTCCTTTTAGTTTGATTTGTTTAGTTTGTCCAAAAACAGTGACAGTAATAAATTCTTCAAATTTTTCCTCTAAAGCTACTATTCGAACACCTACATTATTTAATTCTAAAATTCTTTGTCGTTCAAAGTCAAAAAAGCGTTTAGTAAGTTCTAAGGCCATTGTAAAACTCAGATAATTTTTTCCTCTTAAAAAGGCTTCTACATCTCCATTAAAATGTTCACGAAATAACTTACGCATTTCTAATGGGTAAGCTTTGATCATATTGTCAATATCGTCTACTAAAATCTTAGGTGGTATCGTTTGTTTTACTACTCCATTTTTATCTTTCAAAGCGAATGGGAGGTATAATTCTTCAAGAACAGCATGAACAAATGTTCCAAGTTGATTACTTTCAATTGATTCTTCAACTTTTTCTTCTTCTCCAAATTTTAATACATATTTATAATAAAAATCTAATGAACATGTAAAAAATGTTTTTATTGCGCTAGCAGAAATTCCTGAAATTAAAAGTTCATCTAATTTATAAACTAACTTATTAGTTTTTACTATTGATTTAATTTTGGTAGATTGCTGATTTGAGTCTAATGTATAGAATTTTTTTGTAAAATTAATTTCATTAGAAAATTTAGTTAATTCAAGTTCTAATTGCAATAAATAACGACTTGGTTCATTCGAATTCACTCCCTCCATAGAAGAAGAGTAAGTGATATACATTTCAGAACAATGGTGAAGTAACCGGTAAAAATGGTGTGCAAATAACCCTTGTTTATCACGTGGTAATGGAAGTCCTACGTGTTTTCTCAAATCCATAGGTATTAATGTCTGAATAGGATTCGTAGGAGGCATTTTACCTTCGTTCATACCAACTACTAAAATAGTTTCGAAGTCGAGTAAACGCGTTTCTAGCAAACCCATGATTTGAAGTCCATCTAAGGGATTACCATAGAATGCCATTGTATCTCGGGTCCATTCTTGGTTGAATAAATTCTTAAATGTATTGATTCCCATTTTCGGGAAATTTTCTGCGATACAATTTTGAAAATCGATCAATCCACTGTCAAAACTATGGATCAACGTTTTTTCATACATGTATTTTTCATCTAGGTAATCATAAAGCAATTCGTTGCACTTACGCACAATTACCATTGCTGTTTGCCAATTATTCTCCCAAGGGGTATAAATTAATTGTAGCAATTCATCTAAACGGGTTGAAATACTAACTTTGCTTACTTGCTGAAAAATTCGATTGAATTTGCGTATACCTTTTTCCTGTTCATGAATCAATTTTTCTTCTTCTTTATTCATCATCGCAATGATGAACGGATGATTCCAAAAAGAAAGTAAATCCTTGTGATATACTGTAACTTTTTTGTACTTAATGATGCCTTCCTGAATTTTGAAAATTAGGTCTACCCAAGTTCTTACCGAACTATTTTTTAAAGGGAGTCCAAGTGTAATGTTTGCTTTACCAACTTTATTCGGGATGGTATTTATTAATGGAACAATCAAACTTTCATCGGCAAGTAGTACCAACGAACCAGCAATTTTTTCAGGAGAAAAGGATTCGAGCAGTGAACCAATTGCTTTTACTTGACCGGTTGACTGAGAGCAAGAAATGAGTTCGATGTTTTTTGTTTGTGTACCAATGCTATTGCCGATATACTCCGGATTCTTTATTCCTAAATAATTAGTTGTATCTCTTAAGAATGCGCCAGCTTCGTGTTGATTATCATTGTAATAATATACATCTGCATCAATTAGCAGGTGACCTCTTCCAAGTTGCTTGAGTTGTTTGATAATTTTCTTTTCTGCCAAGGATAAGGCATTAAATCCACAAAAAAGAAAATGAGCATTTTTGTTTTTTGAGAATACTCGATCTATATTTTCAGCAAGGTTACGATAGGATTTACCTCCATAAGTAGCATTTTTGTTTGCTAATTTTTCGTTGAATTCAAGATAATACCCTGGAAGTCGATCCCAAAAATCCATAAATCTTTTTTGTCGCTCCGAGAGTTCCATTCCTTCTCCGAAACTCCAATTTTCAATTTCCTTGATATCTTTCAAATTACGGAAAAGGTATTTTGAATCAATTAAATAACGTTCCATTTCATCAAAATCAGACAAGAGGATATTTCCCCAAGTCATGAATTCATCAAAAACTGAATCAATTGCTTCTTTTCCTTGATGCGTATGTACCTCGAACAAGTTAAGTAATAAACGTGTTTTGTTAAGTATTGCTTCAGGAGTATGATGTTTTACCCATTGATTAATCGTGAGTATTTCTGGTGAAAAAATAGGTTTCTTATATACATTAAAAACAGCTTGTTGAATATAATGTTTAGCACGTTCAGAAGGTAAAATAATCACCCAATTATCTAGAGGAATGGATGATTCTTTAATATATGCAGCTACTTTGTCAACAAATTTTTCCATGATATTATAATTGTAAAGGCTAAATTACATAGGATATTAATTACTTCATTGTTTAATTCATAAGTAACTTTATTTTTGTAAAAAATAAGATGCGTTACTCTTTATTTTTATTGGGGCTTATGATGGTATTGACTTTTTCTGTTAAAGGTCAGCTAATCAACAACACCTTAGGAAAAGTGTTTGAAGAGCAACCTTTTTTTAATTACAAAGAAATTAAGCTAAAAAAAGTGAAAGAAATTCGCTGTACCTATTTTCAGAAGAAAACGGGAGATATTATGCGTGATTTAGAAAAGCAATCCGTATACTATTTCAATGAAAAAGGATTTTTAGCGACCGTTTTTGAAATTCAAGATCCAGGTTTAAATGCAGACACCTCCTACTTTCAATATATTTATTCACCTAAGGGAATCTTGAAGACCTTACGGAAAAATAATTATACTGGTTTTACCTCAACCAATTATACATATGATTCTATTGGACAAATCATCAAAGAAGAATATTATCGTGATAAAATAATTCGAAGAGATCTCTCAGAACCTTTGTTTAAACAAGATAGTTTATTAGACTACGAAACAATCCGATATAAAAGCTATCCTGGTCAAAAGAAAAAGATTGTATATAATAGTTATGGAAATCCCTATATAGATTTCATTACATATACGAATGCAAAAGGACAAATAATAGAAATTGCCAAGAAACTAAAAATGACCTCAGAAATCAATGAGGTGAAATATTATTATAATATAAATAATCAAGTTGATAGTATAGTTAAATTTTCTAGTTTGACTCCAAAAGAAACAGAGTCGGTTCATTTTAAATACGATGTAAAGAACAATATAATTGACAAAAAGTCGTATATTAATAAGAAGTTAATCTACCGAACTGAATTTTTGTACAATGCAAAAACGGGAGTACTTTCTTCGATTATCAAACAAGAAGTTGCAACCAATTTGTTGTCTATTAATCGATTTGAGACTATTTATTATGACTAATATCCAATTCATAAATCATAATTTATAATTTATAAATTCCTTCCCTTATCTTTGTAAAAAATTCTGCTCGCGATGACCACAAGAAAAACAGGAAAAGGGGATTCCTTTTCAAAATTTAAAGACAAGAAAAAATCAGTTAAAGTTTCCAATCCTACCAAAGGAAAGCCAACATTCAAAGGAAAACCTGGTGCAAATTCTACAGTGATAACTCCACGTACGGAGACTGAATCAAATACTGAATCTACTGGTGAAAAGAAAAGATTCTTCCCACAAAAAGAACGTGTTCGCAAGGGAGATCCTATGCCATCATTCAATGAGAACGAAATTCGTTTAAATAAATTTTTATCGAATGCTGGAGTTGCCTCTCGCCGTGAAGCCGATGTATTAATCGGTTCAGGAGTAGTGAGTGTCAACGATGTGATCGTACTGGAAATGGGCTATAAAATCAAGCCTGGAGACGTAGTTAAATACGACGGACAAACTATTAATGCAGAGCCTAAACGCTATGTATTACTTAATAAACCTAAGGATTTTATAACCACAATGGACGATCCTTTAGGAAGAAAAACGGTAATGTCGTTGGTTCGTAAAGCTTGTAAAGAGCGTATTTATCCAGTAGGTCGTTTAGACCGAGATACAACAGGAGTTCTATTATTTACGAATGATGGTGATTTAGCAAAAAAATTAACCCATCCACGTTATAATGCTTCTAAAATTTACCATGTTGAATTGAATAAAGCAGTTCTTATGGAAGATGTTGATAAATTACGTAAAGGAATTGTCTTAGAAGATGGCAAAATTGCATGCGATAAAGCAGAATTCATTCCAAATACAGGAAGTCGAGAAGTAGGCGTAGAAATCCATTCTGGTAAAAATCGAATCGTACGACGTATGTTTGAGGCATTAGGTTATACAGTAGTAAAATTAGACCGCGTTCAATTTGCCGGATTAACTAAAAAAGACTTACCAAGAGGATTTTATCGACAATTGACAGACAAAGAAGTAGCATTTTTAAAAATGAGTTAAAATGTTACGATTTTGCATTCTATGCTTGTGTTTTATCCTTTGGGTGTTTCAATCGAGCGCTCAAATACAAACACTTCATAATACAGTTGCAAAAGGAACACTAACAATTACAGGCGGTCTACATTTTCAGAACATTAAGAGTTTTAATACTACAAATTCTACTCAATTTTCGTCTGGAATCAATTATTGCTTCAAACATTATTTTAGCATTGGATTGGAAGCCTCTTCTTTGAAAATGGAACAAAATAAACAGCAACTAGGTACAACTTGGAGGAGTGACAATTTATTTCTGGGGATCAATTTACAACGAAACGATCATCTTTTTAAAACTCAAATGGGTAAGTTTAAGCTTTCTTCTATTGTGAGTATTAGCGGTGGGTATATCTTCTCTTCTGATCTTTTAAAAGAAGAATTACAAACAAAACATAGTTCATTTAGATCAACAGGATATTACACTTCATTAGCTCTAGGAATGCGTTTTGAATTTGTTCGTCGTCTATTTTTAGAGGTTAAAGAATCAAGTGTATATCTTGTTAAAAACAACGTAAATCTACGCACTCAAGATCAAGTAAAAATATCGACAACAAATTGGTGTTTTGACAGTCAGATTAAACTAGGTATTTTTATGTTTATCAAGACATTGGACAAGTGCGGGACATGCCCGAAGTGGTAATGTTCTTGCTAGAAATTGAAAAAATATTAATTTGGACATTAAAATGTCGATAAAAAAACTTGCTACTTGCAAAATAAAGCCTTAAACTTGTACCTCTAAAACTGCACAAAAAGGTTTATGAAACACATATTATTTCTCTTATTTCTTTTATTTATAGGCAATTCAGTACTTGCTGCGTTATCTATTGAGGGAAGTTACCAAGGAAAAAATTTGATAGTTCAGAACCCTGAGGATCCAGATGGATTTGGTTATTGCGCAACAAAAGTTACTGTAAACGGTAACATTATGCCTGGTGGAATTGGTTCAAGTGCGTTTGAAATCGATTTTTCTTATTTCAATTTACACATTGGACAACAAGTATTTATTGTTATTGAACACAATTCAGGTTGCGCACCAAAAATTTTAAATCCAGAAGTTTTGTTGCCTAAGAGTACGTTTAAAGTAGCAGAAATTACCGTTAGTGCTTCTGGAAAATTATCTTGGAAAACAACAGATGAAAATGGTAAATTGCCTTTCATTATAGAACAATATCGTTGGGACAAATGGGTAGAAGTTGGTCAGGTACAAGGGAAAGGAAAAGCTAGCGCTCCTAATACTTATGATTTCCAAGTAATATCACATTCAGGACAAAACACGATTCGTGTAGTTCAAATTGACCATACTGGTTCAAAACGCACATCGAAAGAAGTTAAGTTTACTTCTAATTTACCAGAAGTTAAGAAATCACCTATCAAAGTTAAAGACGATATCAAATTTACTGCTGCCGAAAAACCAGTTGAAACGAAGTATGAAATCTATGATGCATACGGAAACATTGTAAAAAAAGGTTTTGGATCTAGCGTAAATTGTAGTGCATTATTAAAAGGTGCTTACTATATCAACTTCGACAATAAGACGGAGAAATTTGTTAAAAGCTAATTCAGCTTATCCTCTCATGAAAAAAATTGAACATCTTGGCATTGCGGTTACGGACCTGCAAGCATCGATTGGCGTATTTGAAAAATTATTGAATACTACCTGCTACAAAATGGAGGAAGTCATTTCAGAAGGTGTACGCACTGCATTTTTTCAAGTGGGAGAATCTAAAATTGAACTTTTAGAAGCAACAAATCCAGAAAGTCCAATCGCTAAATTTCTTGCAAAACAAGGCAGCGGGATACATCACATTGCTTTTGAAGTGGAAGATATCGAATCCGAAATGGAGCGACTTTCATCTTTGGATTTTGTGTTGATTCAACAAACTCCTAAAGACGGCGCAGACGATAAGCGTACTGCTTTTTTACATCCAAAAAGTACAAAAGGGGTATTGGTGGAGTTGTGCCAAGAAAAGAACTAAGTTTCCTTCATAAATTTCCTTATTTTTGTTGCTCTAAATATTCAACTATGAAATTCGCAACAAAAGCAATCCACGCTGGTGTACACCCAGACGAATCTACAGGTGCAATCATGACACCAATTTACCAAACATCTACTTACGTACAAGATGGAGTTGGTAATCACAAGGGATACGAATATTCTCGCACCTTGAACCCTACACGTCATGCTTTGGAAAAAAATATCGCAGCGATAGAAAATGGTCGTTTTGGTGCCGCATTTGGTTCAGGACTAGCTGCAATAGATTGCGTAGTGAAAATGTTGAGTCCTGGTGATGAGGTAATCTCTACCAACGATTTATATGGAGGAACTTACCGCTTGTTTACGACGATTTTTGCTAAATACGGTATCAAGTTTCAATTCGTAGATATGTCTGATGCATCAAACGTTGAGAACTTCGTTACACCAAATACAAAATTGATTTGGGTTGAAACACCTACGAATCCAATGATGAACATTGTGGATATTGAAGCAGTAGCTAAGATTGCGAAAAAGGCAGGAGCGATGTTAGCAGTAGACAATACGTTTGCAACACCATATTTACAAACACCTATTGACTTAGGAGCGGACATCGTGATGCATTCGGCTACTAAATACTTAGGTGGTCACTCAGATGTTGTTATGGGAATTTTAGTTACGGATAACGAGGATATTTCGAAAGAAATGTATCGAATTCAAAATTCAACAGGAGCAGTTACAGCGCCAATGGATTCCTTTTTGGTGTTACGTGGAATAAAAACATTACACCTGCGCGTACAACGTCATTGCGAAAACGGGGCTAAAATAGCGCACTGGTTGGTAAAACATCCAAAAGTAGACAAAGTATATTGGCCAGGCTTTGAGTCGCACCCTAATCACGCGATAGCTAAAAAACAAATGCGTGATTTTGGTGGTATGATTTCGTTTACATTGAGAGGAAACAATATCGAAGATGCGCATGCAATAGTTAAGAAAGTGGAGCTATTTGCTTTGG
>CANGOA010000073.1 GCA_947455255.1 Flavobacteriia bacterium
TTGTTAATCAATATTTAGAATTTCGGAAGTGGAAAGCGACCTTAAATTTTATTCAAGAATCATCGCAACAAGTACAATCCTATCTCGCAGGAGTATTAACAGGATTCCTAACACCTAGTCTTTTGGGTAATTTCATTGGGCGTATGTATTACTACCCACGAAAAAAACGCAGTCAAATTATAGTGTTAACGCTCCTCGGAAATGGTGCTCAATTCCTTGCTAGTATTTATTTTGGCTTATTGTCTCTTGCTTGTTTAGGTCAAAAACAATTGAATATTCCAAGTTTCGACCTGATCTACACTTCCATAAGTTTAGGGATACTCCTACTTATTTACTTCTATTTTGACAAATTCCCCTTGCCTATCCAAAAATGGAAAACGAAATTATTACCATTACTTTCCAACACGAGAGAACTCAGATTACAAGTACTCATCTTAAGTTTGCTTCGTTACTTGGTTTTCAGCCTTCAATATTTCTTATTATTTCAAGGTTTTGGTGTACCATTCTCCTTTGAATTACTCGCCTGGGTGTGGCAAATTTACTTTTGGAGTACGCTCGCTCCTTCGCTATGGTTAGGAAAATTATTTATCCGCGAATCAATTGCTTTATGGGTGCTTGTACCCATCATTGGTCGTCCTGAAATTATTCTCCTAACTTCTGTTTTGTTGTGGGTCATTAACCATGGAATCTCAGCTTTGATTGCACTACCTTTCTTCAAAAAACAAGTACGATGATCGCTGTTTTATACCTACTGATATTCGCTGTTTTACTTTGCTTTTTCTTTGTTGGATGGATGAAAACCAAACGAAAATACGTCTATTCGAAGCGAGAAAAGTATGATACAAACACGATTTCAATAATTATCCCATTCAGAAACGAAGCAACAAACATACCTTATTTAGTAGAAGCTATTTCAACCCTTACTAAGCAACCGCTCGAATTTATTTGGGTCAACGATCACTCAGAGGATGGTTCTGAGCTACTAATTCAACACTTACCTGAAAATCATCAACTTATTTCATTAGACAAAAACATCACTGGAAAAAAAAGTGCCATACGTGCAGGAATAAAACGTGCTACAGGTTCTTACATTCTTACTTGGGACGCTGATTGTATAGTCCCGAGTACCTACTTTGAGACACTCGAACAAACGCCTGTTTCAACATTAACCATCCTCCCAGTTGCCATGCACGCACAAACTGTTTGGGAAATATTTTACGAATTGGATTACTATTTCTTGTCGAGTATAAATGTCGGACTCAGTGGATTTACCCAACCCCTAGTCGCAAGTGGTGCAAATTTACTGTTTGAAAAAGCGTCTTTTTTGGAAGTGGATTCCATCGCGCAACATCAACACATCGCTAGCGGGGATGATCAATTTTTATTGGTTGACTTCAAAAAAGCAAAAAAATCAATCCAAGTCATACCAGCATTCGAACTGTGTGTTATAACGAAAACTCCCCATACTTTAACTGCTTTTTTCCAACAACGACTGCGTTGGATTGGTAAGTCTTCATACATCAAGGATAACCCAACACGCATCATCAGTAGTGTAGGTTTAACGTACGTAGTTCTTTTTGTGTGTCTGCTTTTTACAACGCATTGGATGATAATACTTTGCTCGAAAATTATAATCGATGTTTTAATATTCCTACCTTATTTACATGCATTGAAACGAAAAAAAACAGTGTGGTTCTTACCTATATTTACATTAATTTATCCCGTTTATTGTTGTGTAATCGGATTATTAATGCTTGTGGTCAAACCGAAATGGAAGGGAAGATTATAGGCAACTCTCAATCTGAAAATCATGAGTAAAAACTATGAATGTTTTATGTTAATTTCAGAAATCTATCTGACATTAAAAATCACTCCTAAACTTGCATTAAATGGAGAAGCTTCATAATATCCGTTTTTCAAACCCGTAATCGGTAAAGTACATGAAACTTGACTTGCAATTTTGAAATATTTAGAGGGTGAATAGCGAATTGAAAAAGCCAAATCTGACCAAACAAAACGATGAGGAATTGTTAAATAAGCATTATTTTGCGTATCTACATTCGAAAAATAGTTAATCAAAAACAGTCGTGGAGTTACTCCAAATTCGAACTTATTTGTAATCCTCCCAAAATCAGCTTGTAACATGATGCGTGTGTATTTAGCTGAGCGTAAATCATAGTTTTGCACACCTGATGACATAGAAGCAACATTCATACTTGTACTTCCTTGACCAACAATAATAAAATATTCATGAATTAAATTTTTGGATGACTTTCTAAAATGACCTAATCCAAGTTCATAAAATTGATGATTCAATTTAGTATAATTGGTAGATGAATAACTCGTCGCTTGATTTGTGAAACAATAATTTCCCATAACAGCAATTTTATTTGTAAATGCAAAAGCTGCTTGTCCGTCATATCCTGCAAAACCAACATGTCCACCCAATTGTATTTGCCCTTTTTCTTGAAACATAGGTGTGTTCACTACATTTTGACGATAAATACCACATGAATTTAGTAATGTCATGAGAATAATGCCAAAAATCATGTTGTAATTCATACATCAAAATTAATCAAAAATAATTCCATACACCCATTCATAAAATCAACTTTTTGACTAACTTAATGTAGATAATAACCAAATTATCTATTAAAATGCTAGTAAAAACGTACGGTAGCGCTGTTTTCGGATTAGAAGCTACAACCATCACTATCGAGGTCAATGTCTGCACAGGAGTGAATTTTATTTTAGTTGGTTTACCCGACAGTGCTGTCAAAGAAAGTCAGCAACGCGTCAAAGCAGCCATCAAAAACATCGGATTCAAATTTCCAGGAAAAGAAATAACAGTCAACATGGCTCCAGCCGATATCCGAAAAGAAGGTTCTACGTTCGATGTGCCAATCGCTTTAGGAATTCTTGCTGCGAGCGAACAACTCAATAAAAATAGACTTGGAGAATATATCATATTGGGTGAACTATCACTTGATGGACATATACAACCCATGAAGGGGATCCTCCCAATTGCCATTCAAGCCAAAAAAGATGGATTCAAAGGAATTATTGTCCCTAAAGAAAATGCCGAAGAAGCTGCAATTGTTCATGAGCTAGATGTTTACGGTGTTGAAACACTCATGGAAGTCATCGACTTTTTGAACGGAACCAGTAAACTAATTCCAACGGTGTTCAACATCGAAGCAGAATTTGAAAAAAAATTAGACGAATTATCAGTCGACTTCTCCGATGTTAAGGGTCAACTTAACATCAAACGTTCCTTTGAAATTGCGGCTGCAGGTGGTCATAATGTAATTCTCATCGGCCCTCCTGGCGCCGGGAAATCCATGCTGGCCAAGCGATTACCAACAATATTACCTCCTATGAGTATGGAAGAAGCTTTGGAAACAACCAAAATTCACTCTGTAGCTGGAAAAATGGGTAAGAAAATAGGATTGGTAACCGAACGACCTTTTCGCAAGCCTCATCACACAATTTCAAATGTTGCACTTGTCGGAGGTGGTGGCTACCCTCAACCGGGTGAAATTTCATTAGCCCATAATGGGGTTCTATTCCTCGATGAATTGCCAGAATACCAACGTACAGTACTCGAAGTTATGCGTCAACCTCTTGAAGATCGAAGTGTTTCTATTTCAAGAGCGAAATTCACCATTGACTACCCGGCAAGCTTTATGTTAATTGCAGCGATGAACCCTTGTCCGTGTGGGTACTACAACCACCCAGAGAAAAAATGCGTTTGCGGAATAGGTGTTGTTCAAAAATACTTAAACCGTATTTCGGGGCCACTTCTCGACCGTATCGATTTACACGTTGAGGTCACTCCTATTTCTTACGATGAGTTGACAGTATCCACACCTCAGGAAGGAAGTAAAGCCATACGAGAACGTGTTATTGAAGCTAGATTGATTCAAAAAGTTCGCTTTGAAAAAAGTGATGGCGTTCATTGTAATGCTCAAATGACCACCAAAGATTTAGAGCTTTACTGCAAACTCCAACCTATTGTCAATGAAATCCTAAAAAATGCCATGGACCGTCTAGGATTGTCTGCACGTGCATACGATCGTATCCTGAAGGTAGCAAGGACCATTGCTGATTTGGAAAATGAAAAAGACATATCAACTGAACACATCTCTGAAGCTATTCAATTTAGGAGCTTAGATAGAAATGGTTGGGCAGGATAAAATGAAACATAAATCAAAGTTTATCGTAGAATTAATTATAAATTTGTAGTAATGTCAAATATCCGTATCCCATTTTTAGTACTTTTATTCGTATTTGGTTCATCAATTTCTTTTAGTCAAGTGATATCCAAACATACAGCAACTGAAGATAAAACACAACGAAAACTAGATAGCTTATTATTAGTTACATCTGCTAAAAATCAAACAATTGAAAAATTAAAAGCGGAAAACAAACACCTTCAAGCACAAGTTGACGCAACAAAAATTAACCATACAAATTCAAAAGTGAAAGCAACAGATTGTTCAGACAAATTAGCCGAACAAGAAGAAAGCATGAAAAAACAACGATTGGAAATCGATCAATTGAATCAAAAAATAAAAGTATTAGAATTACAACTAGGAAAAACACAAGCTAAGGAACAAGTTGAAGAAGTTGTTAAACCTGTGATTCACACAGTAAAAATAGGAACTCAAACTTGGATGACAACAAACTTGAATGTAACAACATTTAGAAATGGAGATCCTATTTATGAAGCCCAATCTGTAGAAGAATGGGAACGTTGTGGAAAAAAGAAAATTCCTGCTTGGTGTTGGTATGACAACGATCCAAAAACGGATAAAAAATCAGGAAAACTATACAATTGGTACGCTGTAAACGACCCAAGAGGACTAGCGCCGGAAGGATATCATATTCCAAACGAAGAAGACTGGAAGGTATTGGTAAACCATTTAGGTGGAGAATCTGATGCCGCTCCAAAAATGAGATTAGGAAAAGAATGGGGAGATTCAGCAACTGTTGTTCATAGTAAAACAAATTTCGCAGCAGTACCAACTGGCTGGAGATTAACGAGTCCAGAAGGGACTGCTTTCACAAGTGAAGGTGCTTATTGGTGGTGCGCAACTCCTCTTTCTTTAAAATTTGCTTGGACACGTTACGTAATTTTCTTTTCTAGAGAAGTTAAAAGTTATTGTTATCCGAAAGCAAGTGGTTTAGCTGTTCGTTGTATCAAAGACTAGGAAAACAATAGGCAAGTAGTTCTTGTTTTGTTATTTCAGTTGCTTTAACTTGTTTTATCTCTTTGGTAAATGGATTTATCAACAGCAAATAATCTGCAATTTCCAAGGCCATTTCTAAATCATGCGAACTAAAAATGGTACATAACTGATTATCTTGTGTACACCGCTTGATAGTTTTAAGAATATTCCATTTGTTCTCATAATCCAAAAAAGCAGTAGGCTCATCCAATAATACTAATTGTGTTTGCTGTACTAAAGCTTGAGCTATTGCTACCAATTGCTTTTCTCCATCACTTAATTGTGTTGTGAATTTTTCAGATAAATGTTGTAAACCAAGTAAATGAATAACCTCATTGACTATCAATATATCCTGCTCATGTGTTGTGCCAAAAACATTGGTATAAGGTATTCTTCCAAGTGTCAGGTATTCGTTCACTGATAGATTTTCTATCCCTGTAAAAGTCGCACGGACCAAAGAAACCTTTTTGGAAAGTTCTTTTTTGCTATAGCTAAAAATTGATTTTTCTTGTAGCAGAATATCACCTACCAAAGCAGGGATTCTACCAATCAATGTGTTTAAGAACGTCGACTTTCCAACCCCATTCCTTCCAATTAGCACATACAAACTACCTGGATTTAATTGCAATGAATTCACATGTAACAAAACCGACTTATGCCCTATTTCTGTTTGCTCAATTTTTAGCATGCATGTTGTTTTTAAGTAAAATCCAGATGACAACAGGAGCTCCAAAAAGCGAGGTGATACTATTTAATGGCAATTGGATATATGATTCTAAATTTAATATAATCAAATCACAAATCAAGAGCAACAACGAACCAACAAGCGCTGAAGCGATAAGTAAGTACCAATGATTACATGTTTTATAAAGTAATTTAACGATGTTCGGCACTGCCAATCCCACAAAGGCTATTGGACCACAATAAGCAGTAATTAATCCTGTAAACACTGCTACACATATTATCAACATGGTTTTAACACGTTTCGTATTGATTCCTAATTGCGCGGCACGATCTTCCCCTAACACATAAGAATTTAAAGGCTTCACGAGAAATAAAAGCATACCTACTGCAAGCATAAAACAAATAAAAATCGGTAATAATTGATTGTAATTGACTTGTTGCAACGATCCAAAACCCCATATCGTAAAAGATTTTAAGGCATTTACATCAGAAGCTGCTTGTATCATTTGAATGATTGAATTCGTAAAACTACCTAACATAATTCCGATAATTAACAACGAAACATTAGAACGAACAAAGGATGAAAAAACCAATAAGAGTAAACTATAAATAAACGCACCTATAACGGCTGCAGTAATGATCCCAAAAGTTGATGTAAAAAGTGTTAAACCCGACATCAATGAGATCGCAACAAATAAACTTGACCCTGTACTTACCCCAAGAATCGAAGGTCCTGCTAATGGATTATTAAAAAAAGTCTGCATTAATAATCCAGCAATTGAAAGTCCTGCACCAGCAAGGAGGGCAATACCAGTTCGCGGTAAACGTAATTCACGAAAAATCACTTGAGATTGATTCTGTTCATCAAAGGAAAAAAGCGCATTCCAAGCATCTGAATACGAAATAGCTACTTCTCCTGATTGTAAATGTACAAATGACAAAATCACCAATAGTAATCCCAAACAAAATGTAAATCGTTTATACAACCTCACTTTCATTCTTCCAGTTTTCTGTAAAAGTAAAGTTTTTTAATAGAACCCTCTCCGTGATTTAAAGCAATTAAATCAGACAACAAATGGTGGGGTTCAATAGCACTGTTCTCCCAAAAATAATTAGCATTGTGTGAATAACAATAAATCTTCTTGTGTTGAAATACATCCAAAAATTGGTATTTTGGATTTAATCGAAGCAAGGCAGTATACGAAGCCACACCAGGATTTATCCATAATTTCGCTTGCTTATGCACTTTCAAACAATGTTCTAAGGAAAAACTGACACTCCCTGTACCTTTTGAATCTTTTTCTTGATAGTCCAATTGAGCATCGCTTAACATATGAGCATAAAAACTTTCTCCTGCAGGCATATACCATAAATCTCCAATCAATGAGCCTGATAAAATAGTTTGATGATTGTTCAATTGTTTGGCTTGTTTCTTTAATCTTGAATAATCATTTGAAATTTTAGTAAAATAATTGTTAGCCAACAGTTCTTTACCTACGAGTACACCCAATAATTTTATCCATTCGGCTTTACCTAGAGGATCTGTTTCACGCCAATCATAATCTGGAATACAAACAACACCAAGTTTTTTTAGTTTTTCCTCATTCGTTGGTATTGTTCCAAACCCATCATACATGACTACACGTGAACCAGTGGATAAAACTCTCTCTGGATTTAATTGATCAATGGTTTGTAACTCTTGAACCTTTCCTAATGATAAATTGTTTAGTAACTGTTTATTGGAAACATACTTTTTACTAACTATCCCTTTAATAAATGAAATTGCTTTTAGTTTATTCAACATTCCAACCTGTGTCGCAGATAAACAAACCAAGCCTTTTACTGGAACTTCAATATGTTCCATTTCAATTTTAGTACCTAAATCTACTCCTTCACGAATCAAAGCAAAACTTCGTTCAACATGCCCTTTTTCAGGATCAATAATTTGTAACTCAATAAAATTTGGATGTTGGATTAATTTAAAGTTTTGAGCGTTAACCACTTTATTAAATTTCAAAGTAGTAATTTGCTTGATTTCTGTTTGGTGTTTACATGAAAATAAAACTGCAAAACATAGAAATACGAAGAGGCTTAACTTGAATCTTAACAACATAAAACAAATTTAAGTAAACAACTGACTTTATTATACTTTTTACTTCCAACTTTTTAATCCTAACTTTTCACTTTTAGCGTATCTTTGTATACATACTATCAAGCTACTATGAAATTTGAAGATTACCGCATATCCCCAACTATAAAACGTCAATTGGAAGAGTTGGGCTATCACAGACCAACAGACATACAATTTAAAGCAATCGACCCGATACTTCGAGGAGAGGATGTATTGGCAATTGCACAAACAGGAACTGGTAAGACAGCCGCTTTTGTCATTCCAATTCTTGAATTGTTAAATACGCGTTTTGAGAAACATAAAAAAACACCTGGCATTACGTGTTTGGTTCTTGCTCCAACACGTGAATTAGCGCTACAAATTACAGGTGTATTTCAAAAAATAGGCAAAGGTTCTAAAGTGGTATCCGCTTGTATTTTTGGCGGCGTGGAGCAAGATCCTCAAATTGCTAAATTGAACGATGGCGTAGATGTACTCGTTGCAACCCCAGGTAGAATGTTCGACCTCGTTTCTCAAGGACACTTAAAAATCGACAACGTTAAAATCTTATGTATCGACGAAGCCGACTTGATGTTAGCCTTAGGATTCATCAAAGACATTACCGATTTATTGAAACACATCCCATCCAAAAGACAAACACTATTCTTTTCTGCAACAATCACTAAGAAAATTAAAGAATTAGCATACTCAGTAGTACGTAATGCAATACGTATTCAGATTTCACCTAAAAATCCAGTAGCAAAAAACATCACGCATGCCGTGGTTTTTGTAGAAATGGACGACAAACGATTCTTCCTAGAAAATACCTTAAAAGAATATGAGGGTTCTAAATTTGTAGTTTTCGTAAGGACGAAAGTTCGAGCAGAACGTGTGGTTGCAGCCATGGAACGCGTGATGGTTAAATCAGAATTTCTTCACGGAGGTTTAGACCAAAAAGAAAGATTTGCTGTACTAGACCGTTTTAGAAGCGGGGAGAACATGGTGCTAATCACTACCGATGTAGCAGCCCGCGGAATTGATATTCCAGATGTAGATTACGTAATCAATTACGACCTACCTGAAGATCCAGAAAACTACGTTCACCGCGTTGGCCGAACAGGTCGTGGGAATAAAAAAGGTCAAGCTTTGGCATTCTGCAGTAAAGAAGAGAAACCTTTTCTAGTCGAAATTGAAGATTACACTGGAGAAGCAATTGAACATTACGAGTTAGACAATGGTGAATACCAGGATATTTTAAAAGACTCAGAAGACGGAAATTATAACTGGCAGAAATTAATTAAAGATGCCAACAAAGAAGACGGTAAAGAGGAGGAATGGTAAAAAATTATAATTTATGAATTATGGTTTTGAAGGAAAATAAATTTTTTAATTATACAAAATGAATAAGCAATTACTACTCCTTTGTTTACTTATTGTAACATCTATTTCAAACTTACAAGCACAAGTAAAAGACAAATGTTACACAAACATTATTCGCGAAGAAAGAATTAAAAACAACCCTTCTTTAAAAAATGAAATTGAAAAAAAAGAAAATTTTCTGCAAAATTATCTTAAAACGCACAAATTAGAAAAACGATCTGAAATAATAATTCCTGTAGTTGTACATGTGCTATATTTTAAACCTGAAGAGAATATATCAGACGAACAAATACAGTCTCAAATTACTGTCTTAAATGAAGATTTTGGACTGTATAACAAAGATAAACTTACTGACAAACATGCTTTTTACAAATATTGCGGGAACTCAGGGATTCAATTCAAATTAGCAAATGTAGACACAAACGGCAACTCTACAAAAGGAATAACAAGAACTAAAGTCAGTAAAGAATTTTGGAAAGAAGCTGAATTAGAAGATGTTAAATTCGAAAAGTATGGAGGAGTCAAAAATTGGGATCCAAAATCATACTTAAATATTTGGGTTATTAATATCGATGACTCATCCAATATTTTAGGATTTGCAAGCTTTCCAACCGACCTCACTTCATATCCAGATTATGATGGCTTAGTAATTCGTCACCAAGCATTTGGAACCACAGGAACTGCTGGGTCGGACCCATTTCCAGAAACCAATCTTGGAAGAACTGCTACTCACGAAATTGGACATTGGTTAAATTTATTTCACATTTGGGGCGACACTTTATGCGGTGATGATATGGTTGCCGATACCGAACCCGCAGACTCAGCCAATCAGAATTGTCCTAAATTTCCTCACAACGCAAAAAATAGTTGCGGCTCAAGTGAAAATGGTGAAATGTACATGAATTACATGGACTACACATCAGATGCATGTATGAATATGTTTACTATAGGTCAAACAGAACGTATGAAAGCTTCAATTTCAACTTACAGAAAATTCATACTAAATTCTAAAGGTTATAACGTTGCCACTATAATAGAAAATGACTTCAAAAACAATTTTAAAATCTCACCCATCCCTTCAAATGGAACACTACAGATATATTGTAATAAAAAACAACTTTTCGAATCAGAAATAACTTTGGTAGATCTATTTGGAAATCATATAAAATCATTCGAAAACATCTCTGAAAATACAACCGAATTGAATTGCGAAGATATACCAGATGGAATGTATTTCCTTCAACTTCAGAAAAACAATCTTATTTACAGTGTTAAAATCATTATTAATAAACAATGAAAATACTTTTCAATAAAATTTGTACTTGGAACGTATGTTTAGTGATAGTAATCTCTACGCTTAGTTGTGCTATCAATAACAAAAACCAACCAGCAATCCAAAATACAAATGAAATACATATTGAATTCTACAGTAAAGGTGCTGGAATTGATTTTAAATCAAAAAAATTACTGGAAGAATTTGTTGTAAAATATAACGAAGAACACAAACTTAATATCACCTACACATTAACCAAGCACGGCAAAGAAGGAGAAACGAATTTTATTTTTGATTTAAGCTCTTTAAAGAAGAAAGAAAAACAAAGATTTAAAGAAGCTATAAAAGAACAATTGAAAAACGCTTCGAATTATCGAATAAAATAGAAATTATTGAAAATTGAAGCGATTATTTACAAATCCATCTGAAAAACTAAATCCAACTTAAACATCCAAGGCGAAAGTTTAGAAATGTTTGCATGAATTGCTTGTCCATGAACATCCATTAAATAATTACCTACATCTACTGATTTTCTATTATGGTTACTTGTCTGACTAACCTCCCTAAACACAAGCGACTCTTTAGATGAAAACAATAAATTGTATTGTGCTGAAAGATGTAAATCCAACGCGTCTTTTAAGCGGATATTAAAACCAAAATTAGGTGTTAGTTTCCAACTATTTTGGTTCAAATTAATATCTAGAGTTTTACTAATCGGCGTATCTCCTACATATATAACAGATGAATTTGTTGAGGATATATTAGAGGCCAATTTCTTTTGATAAAAGAAATAATCTAATTGTAAACCAAAGCGAAACTTTAATACACTCACAATACCCTCATCAATATCATCGTCAGTTTCAGAATATTTTATATCTCTTTTTAACAATGGTAACTCATACCCTATTCCTGAACCAGCTTCAATGTACAACGCATTCGAACTAAAGGAATTTAAAGATATCATACCATGGATTGGATTAAATATGATACGATTGGAATATTCTTTTTCAAATAAACCTAAATCTAGACCAACATTCGTAAATGATTGATCAATCCCAATACTCTTAATTAGATTTACTCCAGAATGTGCATCTAAAAACTGTAAATTGACACTACTAAAATTCGATACCAATCGATTTGAAAACAGACCAACTTTAATATACGTGTTATCAAAATCTTCGGATGATTTTTTAATAGAATCTTCAGCTAAAGAAATAAAAGGAAATATTACGAATAAAAGAATAAATAATTTCTTCATGATGAATACTTTTAGGTAAAACAAAAAAGGTTGTCCGAAGACAACCTTTTAATCACAGTACTCGAGGCGGGAGCACCCGCCGCGAACATACTTGAAACCCTTTGGATTGTCATGAACAAAGATAGTACTAATAATCAACTCTTTTGATTATTTAGGTTTATTCTTGTTCAATCAAGTTCACGAATTGTTGACTAAATGTTGACTAACTATTAGTTTGAAATATTAAAATCTAAATGCAAAAACTTGAAGGTTTACAGTTTTCATTACAACGTTTTATTTTCTAAAAAATGAAAAAAAATCATCCAAACGAAAAATAATTTAAACTTTTTTATTTCTCAACTCTATAAAGTTTCAAATTGATAAATATGAAACAAAAAAAAGATGAAAAGAAATTGGAATTCCGACAGAAATTCCAATTAAAGCTATTAGATATTCTAATGAAACAAGCAAGCTAGCAACGAAAAGTAAAAATGTAACTATTAACCTAATAAAAAATAAATAATATGGCAACACTAAAATATATTCTTCAAGGAAATTCTGGAAACACAAACATTTACGTTCGATTCAGTAACGGAAGAAACAATGATTTTAAAAGAAAAACTGGATATACAATTAACCCCAAAGACTGGAGTTTCAGCAAAGGTGAACCAAATCAAAAAACAGCAGAAACCAAAATGCTTAAAAATAAATTGGATAATTTATCGAATTCCATTTTAAATGCATATAATTCAGATATAGGTTTAGATATTTCAATTAATGGACAATGGCTTCAACAAAAAATTGACTTATTCAATAATAAAGTTCAAATTATTGATATGGATATTATTTCCAACTATATTCAAAAATATATTGACGGAGCACACTTGAAAATAAACCAACACAAACAAATAGGTCTGAGTTTAAATAGAGTAAAAAACTTGAATACATTTAAAAATTTATTTCAAAAATTCGAAACTGAAACTTCAAACGGAAGTAAATACTTAATAAAAAATGTTGACCTAAATTTTCGAAATTCAATTCTTAATTGGCTCATTAGTAAAGGATATTCATCCAACTATCAAGGTAAAATAATTGATAATTTAATAACAATTTGTAGAGATGCAGAACAAAACGGCATTATTGTTTCTGCACAACTAAAAAACATTAAAAGTTTCACTGAAAAAAAACAGCCAAATTCAATCATTTATTTGACAGTAGAAGAGCAAAAAAAAATAAATGAAACAATTTTTGATTGTGACAGACTTAATAATGCTAAAAAATGGCTCTTATTAGGTTGTCAGATTGGTCAAAGAGGTGGTGATTTGCTTTCAATTACAGAATCTAATATTAAAGACAATTTTGGAGTGAAAGGCATTGAAGTATTCCAAAAAAAAACACAGAAATTCGTTACAATCCCACTTAACGATGATATTTATAAAATAATTAAAAATGGGCTACCTTACAAAATTAGTCTCACAAAATTTAATGAATATATCAAAGAAATATGTAAAAAAGCAGAAATCAATGACATTATAATTGGAAGAAAAAAATCGAGTTCTCACGGCCCAACAATATTAACTCAGAGGCCAAAACATTCATTTATTTCATCACACGTTTGCCGAAGATCTTTCGCATCGAACAATTATGGAAAAATAAACACGTCATTCATCAAAGAGCTAACAGGTCATTCAACTGAAAGAATGTTATTAGATTATATTGGAAAATCAAGTAATAATTTAGCTTTAGAATTAGTTGACCAATGGAAAAAACTTTCTTATTTATAAGATGTTAAAAAGGGACTTGTCGAAATTGACAAGTCCCTTTTTTAGTTTATAGAATTAATAAATCCTATTAACAATATAAACCCTACTGCAAAACTATCTTCTTATTTTCAACAGATGAACCATTTCCATCTAGTATATGAAGGATATAAACTCCCTTCGCTCCTAGTGTATTTAATGAAATCTGAGTGATCGCTTTCTCTACCGATTTCTTGTATAATTCTTTTCCTTGAAGATCAACAATTCTATATGCATAACCATTTAAAGCTGCAATATCACTTGCTTCGATGAAAAGCACATCTGAAGTTGGATTCGGATAAGCAGAAACTGTCGTTAATTCATTCGCTTTGATCCCTGTGGTTAACTTGAAGTTAATTTTCAACGTATCATAGGTACTACATACATTCCCAAGTGTATCTGCAAGTATATAGGATCTTGAAGCTGTTCCGTTACATCCTTCAGGAGTTGTAAAGGAATAGGATACACTTCTTTTTCCTAATGCTATTTTCGAAGGATCTAGATTAGTTCCTATAACACCTGAACCCGTAAAAGTTCCACCAGTTGGATTACCTTGTAATTGTATCACATTACTTGATTTGTAGACCACTGAAGAAAAAGAATTAATGGATACAGACGGATTAGAATTTACCGTAACATTCGTTAGTTCACTTGTATCACTACACGCTCCGTCAGTAACTATCACGGTGTATTTTCCTGTTGTAGTTGCTTTGTAGGTTACTGAAGTGGCAGCATTGATTGTTTGGTTATTTTTAAACCATTGGTATGTGTAATTAGTTCCTGAATTCGCCTCTAACTCTACCGATGCACCGTCACAGAAAGTAGTTGTGGATTTTGGAGTGATGGTTGCTGTTGTACCTGAGCAACGTGAAAATAAACCTGTTATTTCCTCTTGAGTCAGCGAGCGGTTAAAAACTGAAATTTCATCCAGTTTACCACTAAAATTTGTTCCTCCTGAATATTGTGCACCAAATCTCAAAGCAGTCATAAGGTATTTTTGAGTGGCAATACAAGCCAATTTTCTTGACAAAACTTTTACCCCATCAATATATACAAACGAACTGTCTTGTGTATAGCTAAGAACAATATGTTTAAATTGATTATAACTACCTGCCTTGGACATTCTACAAGTAAGTACATTAAATCCATGTTCACCAACTTGGATTGCATTAGTTCCTACAGACAATCCTACCCCGAAACTTTGATTACCCCCATTTTCTGGAAATAATGCCCAGTTTTGAGTGTTAAAACCTAATTCATACGAATTACTATTAATACATTTATCTGTTTCATTACCTATAGTAACCTGTGTTGTCGGTAAAACCCACATTGAAACTGTAAA
>CANGOA010000074.1 GCA_947455255.1 Flavobacteriia bacterium
CTGGTGTGAGAATTAAAATATTAGAAGCACTATCTGTAGGAATACCTGTTGTTGCTTCTACAATTGCAACGCAAGGAATTTCTAATAAATCAGTACTACTTGCTAATAATAAAAATGAATTTATTGAACAAATAATACGTTTATTGTCACAGAATGATTTAATAAAAAGTATTCAAAAAAACGCATTAGAAACTATTCAAAATGAATTTAGTATTAAACAAATTTCCTTTTCATTGAAAAAAAGTTTAAATGTCGAATAAAAAGAAAATAGTTGTTTGCTTGTCTCGTTTCCCTTACCCTTTGGATAAAGGAGATAAGCTACGTGCTTATAATCAGATTAAGCAACTAACAACCATATTTGACGTTTATCTTATATGCACAACAGACATTCAAATTGAAGATGAAAAATTAAACGTACTTACCAATATATGTAAGGAAGTACATGTTTTTAAATTGAATAAATGGAAAATTACATGGAGATTAATCGCTAATATTATAAGTAATAAACCATTTCAGGTAGCATATTTTCACCAACATTCAATTCAAAGAAAAATAAATCAATTATTAAACTTAATTACACCAGATTATATTTTTAGCCAACTTATTCGTACAAGTGAATACGTAAAAGATTATCACGATTGCCCTAAAACATTGGATTATATGGATGCTTTTTCAAAAGGTATAGAGCGACGAATGTCTTCAAAAAAAGGATTTACACAATGGGTATTTAAACAAGAACACCAACGTTTACTAAGTTACGAAAGACAAATTTTTGAATACTTTGAACATCATACTATTATTTCAGAACAAGATAGATCCTATATCGCTCACCCAAAGCAACATGAAATTACCGTAATCCCAAATGGAGTTCAATTATTCGAAGATTTGCATTATGATTTTTCGAAAAATATTGATTTATTATTTACGGGTAATATGGGTTATCCACCAAATGTTGAAGCAGCTTATTTTATTCACAAACAACTAATTCCACTGTTACCAAAAACATATAAATGTTTAATTGCTGGAATAAATCCCCCGACATTTCTAAAAAAACTTTCAAATGAGTATTTTCAAATAAGTGGATGGGTTCCTGATATGGGTGAATGTTATGCAAAAAGTAAAATATTTATTGCTCCTATGTTTATAGGCACAGGGTTACAGAACAAATTATTGGAAGCAATGGCAATGGGTTTACCTTGTATTACAACGACACTAGCTAACAAAGCTTTAAATGCTAAACCAAATCATGAAATACTTATTGCAAACTCACCTGAAGAATATATAAATCAAATTAATCTTCTTCAATCAAATCACGATTTGCAAGAAAGAATATCAAAAAATGGAAAAGAATATGTAGTTGCAAATTTTTCTTGGTCAAAATGTAATGAAGAATTAATCCAACTAATTCAAAAGTAAATTATTTAGCAACCCTTTTCCTAGGAAAATGCTCGAATTTTCCTTTGATAAAATCAATTAATTCAAAATCTGAAGATGTTTTTAAGAAGTCTTCACTGATATTTAAGAAATTAATAAACTCATCAAATTCATCATCTTTTAAATCAATTACTTCATAGGCAATATAAACACGTAACAATTCTTTTAAAATTTTACGCTGTTTATCAAGATAAATTAACCCTTCAATTTTTTCATGCTGCTGCGCCTTTTTTGAAAAACGTTCATACAAAGCAGTTATTGGGCTTTGAAGTACATTCACACCCGTTACAGTATGTGTTTCTTTCATCGCTAAATTAGCTCGATCTTCTTTGATTTGTTGAACAGATTTTAAAGGTTTAATCACAACAGTCTGCAATGTTTTCTCTTTACCTATTAACACTTTAGCTAACTTCATTTGACAATTTGAATCACCAATTACTTTCAATGTATATACACCATAAGATTTTACTGAAATTGAAATAGTATCACCCTGATTAGCATATACTTGAAATGTTCCATCTGGCTGACCAAACACACCACGACCCGTTGTTTTATTAACTATCATTAAGTTATAAAAAGGTTGGTATTGTAATGTATCCTTTACAGTTCCTTTTACATAGACTTTTGTACATGATTCTTGTGAAAAAGAAAATATTGTTGTAAGTATTATTAAAGCGATTAATGAAAATTTCATAAAACGAATTTAAGGAATATAATTCAACACGATTCATAAAAGATGTTAAGGAATATGCTTACATTTATGTTCAAATAAAAAATAATGAAACGAGTTGTTGTTGGTCTATCCGGGGGTGTTGATTCCAGTGTAAGCGCATACTTATTGAAAGAACAAGGCTACGAAGTTATCGGAATGTTTATGCGTAATTGGCACGATGAAAGTGTAACGCTTTCTGATGAATGTCCATGGATTGATGACGCTAACGATGCTTTACTAATTGCAAATCAATTAAATATCCCTTTTCAAATTATAGATTTAAGTTCGGAATACAAAGATAAAATCGTGGATTATATGTTCACTGAATACCAAGTTGGACGGACTCCAAATCCTGATGTACTTTGTAACCGTGAAATAAAATTTGATGTATTCCTAAAAGCTGCTCAAAAATTAGGAGCTGATTATGTCGCTACTGGGCATTATTGTAGAAAAATTGAAAAAGAAGATGGATCGTTTGGGTTGTTAAAAGGTGTTGATGAAAACAAAGATCAATCGTATTTTTTATGTCAATTAAATCAAGAACAACTTTCTAAAGCATTATTTCCGATAGGAGAATTAGAAAAATCGAAAGTACGTGAAATAGCAACCGAACAAGGACTCATTACTGCTGATAAAAAGGATTCTCAAGGATTATGCTTTGTAGGAAAAATAAGTCTACCTGTTTTTCTTCAACAAAAATTAGAAGCTAAAAAAGGGAAAGTAATAGAAATTCCAAACAACTTACCTTCACTCCTAGTATATCACAACATCGAACCAACATTTGAGAATATTGAAGCATTATCTAAACCCTTTGAATTTATTGAATCAGATGGTATTGTTGTGGCTGAACATCAAGGGGCTCATTTCTATACGATAGGTCAACGTAAGGGATTACAAATTGGTGGTCGACCTGAACCTTCTTTTGTTATTCAATTAGATGTCGTTAACAACCTTGTTTTTAGTGGTCAAACTGAAAATCATTTAGCATTAAATCGTCGTGCATTATTCATTAAAACAGAAGACTTTCATTACGTTTCACCAAACTTTTCACTTGAACTAAATACACCGCGTGAAGTATTACTTAAAATACGCTACCGTCAAGCATTGCAAAAAGGAAAGTTAATTCAAAAAGAGAATGGATATTATGTATTATTTGATGAATTAATGAAAGGAATCACTCCAGGGCAATTCGCTGCTTTTTATATAGAAGACGAATTAGTAGCATCTGGCGTTATTATGCATTAAAAAAGGTTCACCTTTTTAGCGAACCTTTCCGTTGTATTAATTGAAAATTAATTTTCTTTCCTCCTAATTAATTTTGAGAAAAACTAAAGAAAATCGATTGATTCAATGGTTTTGTAGTCGTGTGACCAAATGTGATTAAATCCATTAATTCTGCTACTTCTAAGATACTTAATGAAGTGTTCTCACCATTTTCGAAATGCATTTTTAATTTATGCTCAGCGATTGTAATTGCATTATTAATCATACTATATAATTTTTAAATTAATTCTCGGTTTTGTTATCTATTACGGGAGGTGTTAATAAATAGTTTCAAAATGTTAATAAAAAAATATTTATTTTTAGATGAACGTAAATAAATTACTGTCATACAATGTATTACAACTAGCTTAAACAGCAATCACTTAACCCTACTATTCACCTACTTCAAAAGTTATACTTAAATTTGTTTAAAAAATATTCAATATGACTCAAGATTTAAATGCTGTTAGTTATGCAATCGGTTTAAGCGTTGCATCAAGTTTACAAGAACAAAATTTGGATAAGTTAGATCCAACAGTTTTATCAAGTGCAATTCAAGATGTGTTTGAAAATAAAACTCCAAAATTCACTCCACACGAAGCGCAAGAAATCATTCAAAACTATTTGAAAGAATTAAGTGAAAAACAATTTGCTAAAAACAAAGAAGAAGGTGAAGCTTTCTTAACTGAAAACGCAACTAAATCTACTGTAACAACAACTCCTTCTGGTTTACAATTCGAAGTGATTTTAGAGGGTTCTGGTAAAACTCCTAGCGCAACTGACGTTGTTGAAGTTCACTACCACGGTACTCTAATCGATGGAAATGTTTTTGATAGTTCAATTGAAAGAGGTGCTCCAGCAACTTTTGGTGTAAATCAAGTGATTAAAGGTTGGACAGAAGCTTTACAATTAATGAAAGAAGGTGCTAAATACCGTTTATACATCCCTCAAGATTTAGCTTATGGCGCACATCCACATCCAGGCGGACCAATTGAACCATTAATGGCGTTGATTTTTGACGTTGAATTAATCTCGGTTAAATAGATGAAAAAATATCTTCTACTTACAACTTTAGGATTGATTTTATTTGCTTGTTCTTCTTCAGAAGATAAAGACGCTGTGAAATTAAACTCTTTTAAAGATAAAATATCTTACGTTCTTGGTGCTGACCACGCGCGAGCAATTACTGAATCTGGTGATCCAAACTTTGCAAAATACGACCTCGAAAAAATGGTTGTAGGTTTTGAACAAGGATTGAAAAATAAAAAGTCATTTGATAAAGACTGTGAAACAACAATTAAAAAACTATTTGGAAACTCAGGCCGTGCTTTCGATGCTACTCATGCTTTAGCAGGTTCTGAATGTATCGGAAAGTTGTCCGGTGTAATTTTTAATTCTAGTTGGACTAAAAACAAAGCACTTGATAAAATAGATTTGAAATTAGTAATTAAAGGTTTTACAGACGGTCTTCATAAATCTGACACAATCATCAAACGCGATGAACAAAGTATGATGATACAAAATTTCATGTTCGATATTTATAAATTGAACGGTGAAAAAATGTTAGAAGATGCTAAAAAACTCAAAAACACAAAAGTTTTACCTTCTGGAATTGTTATTCAGACAATTAAAGAAGGTAATGGAACCAACCCTGTTAAAGGTGGAGATGTGTTAGCGCACTACATTTTAATGAACGCATTAGGTGATACATTACAAAGTTCGTTTGACATGGTGAAAATCTACAAACAACCGTTGACTCCTTTCGGACTTGCAAACGTTATCCAAGGTTGGCAAGAAGGTATTCCATTAATGAAAAAAGGTGGTACATATAAATTGTATGTTCCTTTTCATTTGGCTTATGGAGAACAAGGTATGTTTAATCCTCAAACAAAAAAATACGACATACAACCATACCAATCATTGGTGTTTTATATCGAATTAATCAATCATGGTCCAGCTGGATCATTAGCTAAATAAAAGATTAAACTTACTTGTTAAAGGCTTGCTCATTGAGTAAGCCTTTTTTGTATATTTATAATTCTTAATCTTGCTTTTATGAGGTATCTTTTTTTATTATTGCTAATATCGTTTAACACATGCTTTTTTGCTCAAAATAACACTTGTAACAAAGCGAAAAAATTCTCCCATAAAACTAAATCAAACACACTCCCTCTCAACTATATTCAGGAGACTGAAAAATACGACGTTACTTTTTACGAACTTGACTTAAACGCTAATAATATGAATACCAACCTTTCCGGTCGTGTTCAAATGTCAGCAATAGCAAACCAAGATTTAGATACCGTTGTATTCGAACTTTTCCCCTCTTATAAAATCAATTATATACTCATTAATCAAGATACTGCAAACTATTCCTGGAGAAATACTGGAGTTCATTGTAGGGTAAATGTAAAAAAAGGTGAAAAATTCACCATAATCACATGTTATTCTGGAAAATCTCCTGACCAAACAACAAATCCATTAGGTGGTGCTGGATACACACAAAAACAATCTCCTTCCTGGAAAAAAAATGTAAGCTGGACCTTGAGCGAACCGTTTTCTGCCTATGAGTGGTTTCCCTGTAAACAATCTTTGACCGATAAAATTGATAGTGTCAGCGTTAAAATCACTGTGCCTGACAGTTGCAAGGCTGGTTCAAATGGGATTTTACAACAAGTCGTCGGCTTACCTAACAACCAGAAACGCTATGAATGGAAACATAATCAACCAATTGATTATTATTTAATTTCATTTAGCGTCGCAAATTACATTGATTACTCAATCTATTCATACCCTAAAAACTCAGATTCTATTTTAATTCAGAATTATGTTTATCCAAATTCACTAAATAATTTTAAAAGTATAATAGATAATACTGCTAAATTCATTGAATATTACTCTGACATTTACACACTGTATCCATTCAACAAAGAAAAATATGGACACTGCATGGCACCAATTAGTGGTGGAATGGAACATCAAACAATGACTACGCTTGGTTATTTTGATAACGAATTAGTAGCACATGAATTAGCACATCAATGGTGGGGTGATCATGTAACCTGTGGCTCTTGGTCAGATATCTGGCTAAACGAAGGTTTTGCAACTTACTCTGAATATTTGATGTTAGCAAAACTTTTTCCTGGAGATGAAAAAGCAAAATTAAGCAACATACATTCCTCTGTTTTATCAGTTAACAACGGAAGTACTTGGGTAAAAGATAGCCTTAATGAAAACAGTATATTTTCAAAAACATTGGTTTACGATAAAGGTGCAGCAATCATCCATACCTTAAGATATATCATAAATAACGATGATTTGTTTTTTAAAGCATTACAAGATTTTCAAACAAATTTCGCTTTTAAAACTGCTAACGCAAAAGATTTTAAAAAAAGTGTTGAGAAATCAACAAATATTGACCTGACTAATTTCTTTAATGAATGGTACTATGGTGAAGGCTACCCAACATACGCAGCAAAATTGACATCTAAAACAGATAATAAAGTAGAACTCACTATTACTCAAAAAGGATCTGCCCTATCAATAACACCACTTTTCAGTAACCCTATTGATATACTAATTAGTAGAACAAATAAATCAGACACACTAATTCGTGTAAATATTGAATCTAATATTCAAAAAATAAGTTTTTCTACCGATTTAGGTTTAAAGGAAGTTATAGAAATAGATCCAAATAATTTTATCGTGAATCATGTTGATCAATTCACGAATCACATCGATACGATGAAAGATAACATTTTAATCTATCCAAATCCAACTCAAGATATAATAAACATTGAGATGAAAAATCCAATGATTGCTTTTGTAAAACTAATTTCAATCGATGGAAAAACAGTATTAAAAAAGTCATTTTCACAAGAAACTCAACTTGACATTCATAATCAACCTACTGGAAATTACCTGTTAATCATCGAAAATGAAGGAACAATTTTCGAACAAAAAATCACGAAGAACTAGGAAGATTAATTGTTAATTAAATCTGAATATTAAATCGAAAATCAACGAAGATATTCTTGTTTTTAGCCTTAAATTTGCCTATAAATATTTTTTTTCATGGAAACAAAAGAATTACAAAACATCGCGTCTCAAGTACGTAGAGACATCGTTAGAATGGTTGCACAAGTGAGCTCAGGACACCCAGGTGGATCTTTAGGTTGCGCTGATTTCTTAACCGTTTTGTATTTTGATACTATGAAACATTCTCACACGCCATTCTCTATGGATGGTAAAGGTGAAGATTTATTTTTCCTCTCGAACGGACATATTTCTCCAGTTTGGTACAGCGTACTTGCACGTGCTGGGTATTTCCCTGTAGCTGATTTGGGTACGTTCCGTCGCTTAGGATCCAAATTACAAGGTCACCCAAGTACGGATAAAAAATTACCAGGTATTCGTATTGCTTCTGGTTCTTTAGGTCAAGGATTATCCAACGCAATTGGTGCTGCTGAAACTAAAAAATTAAACGGAGATGATTCATTTGTGTTCACATTACATGGAGATGGTGAATTACAAGAAGGTCAAATCTGGGAAGCTGCAATCTACGCCGCTGCTAAAAAAGTAGATAAATTAATCGCTACGATTGATTATAACGGAAGACAAATCGATGGTGATGTAGATGATGTAATGTCTCTTGGTAACCTTGGCGCTAAATTTGCCGCATTTGGATGGATTGTATACGAAATGGATGGACATAACATCGATGAAATCAAAGCAACACTAGCAAAAGCAAAAGCTGGATCTGGTCAAGGTAAACCAACTATTATTATCATGAAAACGGAGATGGGTAAAGGTGTTGACTTTATGGAAGGGACACACAAATGGCATGGTTCTGCACCAAATGCAGAACAATTAGCATCAGCATTAGCTCAATTAGAAGAAACCCTAGGAGATTATTAATTGAAAAAGTTAGTTTTCATAGTTTGTTTGTTTGGATCACTTGTTTCTTTTGGACAAGAAAAACTAACGCGTATCCTTTTTATTTTGGATGCTTCAAACAGTATGAATGCTACTTGGAGTGACAATCAAACGCGAATCGAAGCTGCTAAAGAATTATTAGCGCAAGCTGTTGATAGTTTAGTAGGTAGTGAAAATTTAGAAATTGCTTTGCGTGTTTATGGACACCAATCCCCTATTACAGCGACTTTCCAAGATTGTAACGACACCAAATTAGAAGTTCCTTTTGGGAAAGACAATTATTCGCGTGTCAAAGGAATGATCAAAACTATCAAAGCAAAAGGAACAACCCCTATAGCGCGTTCACTTGAGGCTGCTGCTGAAGATTTCCCGGATATGAATTCTCGTAACATCATCATTTTAATCACGGATGGTCTAGAGGCATGTGATAATGACCCGTGCGTAATCGCTAAAAAATTACACGATAAAGGAGTGGTCGTGACACCATTCGTGATTGGATTAGGACTAGATTTATCCTATTTAGAGAAATTCAAATGCATCGGTAGTTACTCAGAAGCAGAATCAAAAAGTGCTTTTAAAAACGCATTAAAAAGTGTCGTAAATAAGGCTTTAGTGAATACTACTGTAGAAGTTGATTTAAAAGATATTACTGGTAAACCTACTGAAACAGATGTGACTATGTTCTTCTATAAAGCGGGTACAAATCAGTTGAAATATACCATGCAACATACGATTAACCGTTACGGTAATCCTGATACGTTAATTTTAGACCCTTCTATACAATATGATTTAGTTGTTAATACACTTCCACGTAAAGAAGTTAAAGACATCAACATCAAAAAAAACACACATAATATTATTCCTGTAGACGCTCCTCAAGGTTACATTCGTTGTCGTTTAAATAATGCATCTAAAAGTTATGTGATTGAAAGTCGAGTAATGCTTAGTGAAGATCCAACGACTCTAAATGTACAAGATTTGAATGAGTCAGAAAAATACATCGTAGGAAAATATTCAGTTGAAGTATTAACACTTCCGAGACTATATTTTACTGTTCAAGTAAATCAAAGTAGTACGACAAATATCGAATTTGAAGCACCTGGCTTATTTACTTACAAATGTAACAATCCAACTATCGGACAAATATTTATATTAAACGCTCAAGGAAAATGGGATTGGGTATGCAACCTTGATAGTCAGTCTTTAACTGGTCAATGGAATCTACAGCCTGGCCATTATAAAATATCCTACCGTATGAAAAGTATTAAATCTTCTATCTATTCGTATGAACAAGATTTTAGAATATTATCCAATAAAACAACCTCAATAAATTTATAATCATGATTGAATTTGAAATTTTCGGAAACAAAGATACTCGCTCTGGTTTTGGAGAAGGTTTACACGAATTAGGAAAAAACAATTCGGAAGTGGTAGCACTTTGTGCTGACTTAATCGGATCCTTAAAAATGGATGCATTCGTGAAAGATTTTCCAGAACGCTTCTTTCAAGCTGGTATTTCTGAAGCGAACATGATCGGTATGGCTGCGGGTATGACCATCGGAGGGAAAATTCCTTTCACTGGAACATTTGCTGCATTTTCAACAGGTCGTGTGTACGATCAAATTCGTCAATCGGTAGCTTATTCTAATAAAAACGTTAAAATTTGTGCTTCTCACGCTGGTTTAACATTGGGTGAAGATGGTGCAACTCACCAAATTTTGGAAGACATCGGAATGATGAAGATGTTACCAAACATGACGGTGATTGTTCCTTGTGATTTCAACCAAACAAAACAAGCAACTCTAGCGATTGCAGAACACGAAGGACCAGTATACTTACGTTTCGGTCGACCAGTAATGCCTATCTTCATCAAACCGGATGCTGAATTCAAAATCGGTAAAGCAGATGTATTAATCGAAGGTACAGATGTGACAATCGTTGCATGCGGACACTTAGTATGGAAATCCATCGAAGCTGCAAAAGTTTTAGAAGCACAAGGGGTAAGCGTGGAATTAATCAACATGCATACCATCAAACCATTGGATAAAGAAACGTTATTAAAATCCTTAGCAAAAACAAAATGTGTGGTAACTGCTGAAGAACACATGCGTGCTGGTGGATTAGGTGACTCTGTAGCACAAGTGATCACAACGGAATTCCTAGTACCACAAGAATTTGTAGCAGTTAACGACTCTTTCGGTGAAAGTGGAACACCGATGGAATTAATGACTAAATACCACATCGATTCACAAGATGTGGTAGATGCTTGTTTGAAGGTTATTAGTAGAAAGTAAAAAGTTGAAAGTAGAAAGTAGGAAGTTCAAAATACTATCGAAGCCATAAATTGACCTAGCTTTTTGACTCCTATTTACTGTCTGTCCGGCTGAGCGGAGTCGAAGCCCCTATATAACAATATTATGTCAACAGAATCCTCCTTCTTATCCCTTCAAGGTCAAACCAACCCCTACCCCTATCTAATCGATGTAGCTTCTGCCGAAGGCATCTACATCTACGATAAATCAGGAAAAGCATACATGGATATGATTGCCGGCGTTGCAGTAAGTAACGTCGGACACTCCCATCCAACAATCAAACAAGCCATCAAAGACCAGGTCGACAAGCATATGCACGTCATGGTTTACGGCGAATACATTCAAGATAGTACCTTGGCCTTGTGTCAAAAACTGACTTCCCTCCTACCTGCAAATTTAAACTGTGTATACCCCGTAAATTCAGGTACCGAAGCCAACGAAGCAGCTATCAAACTTGCAAAACGTGTCACTGGAAGAACAGAAATCGTTTCTTTTCGTGGTTCCTACCATGGGAGTACTAACGGTTCGATGAGTATTTCGGGAAATGAAGTCAAAAAACAAGCATTTCGTCCACTATTGCCAGATGTACGCTTTTTACAGCACAATAACATACAAGATTTAGAGCAAATCACAAACAAAACTGCAGGAGTCATCTTAGAAACCATTCAAGGAGATGCAGGTGTTCGTGAATCTTCCCTTGCATTTTTAACGGCTTTAAGAAACAAATGCAACGAAGTTGGGGCATTACTCATCTTTGATGAAATACAATGTGGCATGGGTCGCGCTGGACGCACCTTCGCATTCGAACGAACTGGCATCGTTCCAGACGTGCTTACCTTAGGAAAAGCACTTGGTGGCGGTTTACCAATCGGAGTTTTAGTTTCTTCGCACGAAAATTTAAACGAATTCACCTACAACCCAATGTTGGGACACATCACGACCTTTGGAGGTAACCCTGTCATCGCGGCAAGTGCCAATGCTTTTTTAGAAGTGCTTACCACAGAAGTTGACTACACCGAAGTAGATCGTTTAGGACAACTATTGGTCGACCTACTCGCCTCCGAACAAGAAATCAAAGAAATCCGTCGTGTGGGCATGATGTTCGCTTTCGATATGGAATCTTTTGAACGTGTAGAAAAAGTCGTAAAACGTTGCTTAGAATTGGGATTAATTAGTTTTTGGTTTTTATCCCATCCTTATAGTTTCCGTTTGTCTCCTCCCCTAACAATCACCGAAGAAGAAATGAAAAAAGCTGGGGAGATTATTTTAAGAGCGATACACGAAACTCGGTAATTTGAAGATTTGAAAGAAACTAGTTTCCCCCTTTGGAGGGGGGTTAAGGGGGAGGATTTTTAACATCAAAAACTTAATTTTATACATCAAGTTATTCGTTGATTCAGAATATGCCATTTAAAAATCCATTTTCAAATAAAGATTATATTTCCCATTTGAAACGATTAGGTTTTCTATTTATTCTATTAATTTTATTATTGTTAGGATATGTTTTAATTTGGTCTTTATCAAAATAACTTATTTAAAAACAAAATATGAAATTTATAAAAATTATTTTCTTATTTCTTTCCTTGACAAATAATGTACATAGTCAAGATTCTATTTCTGAGATAATAATTCTAGGAGATTTAGAAAAAGTACAGTTTTTTTTTGACACACTAAAAATCCATAAAGAATCAGAGATAATTATTATCTCTCCGGTACAGTATTATTATTTAGAACTTTTAAAAAGGCCTAATTTTAACTCAATTGACACCTTTGATTTACAGTCACCTAAATTTTATCACTTTACCAGACATTTATTAGCAAATCCAAATATTAACTCAAATGTATTTGGAGTTCTTAGTCCAACAATGATCCAAGTATACTTTAATCTTGTTCTAGATTTAGAAACTAAAAATAATATTTTGGAGCTATTAAAAAAACATTCAAAATGTGAAATACAGGACACCACCGATAATTTAATTCCTCATTGTTTGACTAAAGTTTCAGATAATTATTTTAATGACTCCACAATAAATAGTTTATCAGATATATTAATTAAACATTTAGAAAAGGCTGATGTAGATATTTTCAAAGATCTAGCTCACCAAATCAAAGATTATAAAAAATTATGTCAAGGTTTAAAAACCATTTATACTTATGAACATACCTATGACGAATATATAAATAAAGAAATTGGTCATTATTATATTTTTAAAAATAAAAATGAAAAAAAATACAATAGATTCTTGAGAAAAAAATTACACCTTAATAGAAAAACAATAAATAAAATTGAATTTATAGAATTTGAAAACGGAAAAATAATAAGGATGCAATAATTAATCAAGATTTTCTTCTTCGCTCCGCTGAATTTACACCACAAAACAGCAATAAATTCAATCCTTATTTTCCATCAAAAAATAACCGAAAATAAATTATTGTAGATTAAAAATAAGTCCTACTTTTAATCTCAATATCAAACACTTATTTTCAAAACGATGGCTTCCAATTTCTTAACAGCACGCTGGGAAAAATTACTAATGGCCAATTATGAAATTGACCCTAGTTTACTCACTAAATACATACCTTTCGGAACTGAATTAGATTTATGGAAAGGAAAATGTATCGTATCCTTAATCGGTTTCATGTTTCTGGACACCAAACTTAAAGGTGTTAAAGTTCCTTTTCATTCTAATTTTGAAGAGGTAAACCTTCGTTTTTATGTAAAAAAGTTAGACAATGGAATTTGGAAAAGAGGTGTAGTTTTTGTCAAAGAAATTGTTCCAAAGCCTGCTATCACACTTATTGCAAATTCTTTGTACCAAGAACATTACCATACCATGCCGATGAAACATGAGTGGGAAGTTTCAGAAAACAATCTACTTATTGAATATGCTTTTTTCTACAAAAAAAATTGGCATTCGTTTAGCATAACTACCGAACCAACCTTATATGAAATTACGGAAGGAAGCGAAGAAGAGTTTATCACCGAACATTATTGGGGATATACACAACTTTCAGCAAGCAAAACTTCGGAATACGAAGTCGTTCACCCTACCTGGAAGGTCTACCCTACCATCAATTACAGCATCCATGTCGACTTTGATGCTGTTTATGGTTCTGACTTTACAATTTTAAATACGCTTACTCCACGTTCCGTATTTTTAGCAGAAGGTTCCGAAATCGCTGTAAAAGGGAAAACAAAAAAATAAAATTTAATGAAAGCACTTACCTATTATAAATACGGTTCCCCAGAAGTTGTTCACTTAAATGAAATACCAACTCCTACCCCTAAAAACGATGAAATTCAGGTAAAAGTTATTGCTTCCTCTGTCAACAGAACGGATGCCGGCTTTCGAAGTGCTGAGTACTTTGTATCCCGCTTTTTTAGTGGCCTTTTGCGACCAAAACTTCCTGTGCTTGGATGTGAGTTTTCAGGAATAGTAAGCGAAATCGGACCCGGTGTAAAACTTTTTAACATTGGTGACAAAGTGTTTGGATTTAACGATAAAACGTTTGGCGGACATGCGGAATACCTTTGTATCTCTGAAAACGCTGCTGTAGAAATCATTCCTGAAAATATCGGTTTTGAAGTAGCTGCAGTTGCCACGGAAGGTTCTCATTATGCCCTAGTGGATATTCGTGCAGCTAAGGTGAAAAAAGGAGATGATGTTTTAGTTAATGGCGCTACTGGTGCAATTGGTTCGGCCGCTGTTCAACTGCTAAAAGCAATCGGAGCAACAGTTACTGCAGTAGGAAACACCAAGAATCTTGAACTAATTCATTCTTTTGGTGCCGACAAAGTAGTCAATTATGAACAAGAAGATTTCACGAAAACGACTGACAAATATGATTTTATTTTCGATGCTGTTGGAAAAAGTTCGTTTGGTAAATGCAAACCCCTTCTAAAAGAAAATGGGATTTACATTTCTACGGAACTAGGAAAAAATGGAGAAAATTTATTGCTTGCATTAACGACTAAAATCCGTAAAAAGAAATTGTTGTTTCCCATTCCATCGATAACAAAAGAAGATGTAAGGTATATTAAATCATTAGTCGAACAAGGAAAATTCAAACCAGTAATTGATAGAACCTACACCATGGATCAAATTGTTGAGGCTTATCAATACGTCGAATCTGGTCAAAAAACAGGAAACGTGATCATTCAAATCTCCACATTTACACCTAATAATTCCTAACCCTTCCTCCATCATCCATAATTCATAACTCATTTAACTGCCTTTTTCCGGCTTTTAACAACTTGTTCAAAAATATTCCCACATTCACTCGTTCCTTCCTATGAATGTATTAACTTTGTTCCCC
>CANGOA010000075.1 GCA_947455255.1 Flavobacteriia bacterium
GTTCACTCCAGCTTCAGAAGCTTTTACATATTTTCCATCTAAAAAGATAATTGTTTCTTCGTTAAAATACATACTTTAAAATTTTAATTTTTTGTCAAAAAAAAAGCCTTTCTGTGGTTAGACGAGAAAGGCTTAGTATATCTATAATACCCTATCTCGTCAGGTTGTCCAGACAATAATAGTGTTAATAATAATGACAGTTTTGTTATACATACTAATGCTACTTTTTTACAAGCGTAGCAAATATATAAAATTTGATGGAAATACGAAGAAATTGGGAGAATTTATTTTCTAAGGTCACAAATTGTGACCTTAGAAAATGAAGTCTAATTAATCTTTTCTTTTGAGGTTGCAATTTGTAACCTCAAAATAGGTGATTTTTATGTTGCTGATTTTGCACCTTAAAACTATGGCATCACATTTTGTGACACCATAAAATATTGATATTGAATATTTCTTGAGGTCACAAATTGTGATCTCAAGTTACTTTTTATGTTTCCATAATTCTAACACAAAATTATCTTTAGTGTCATAAGGTTTGGTTGTTGGAAATTGCATGAATTGTTCGGATAAACGTAAAAAGTTTATCACACGTTCTGCTGGAGAAAGTTTTAAAAATGCTTCCTCTTGTAATTTTTTACTTTCTTCTTTGGTAGTAAAACGAATCTCCATACATCCAAATATACGAAAAATAGGCTCTATATTTCTATAATAGTTAGTTTAAAAATCAATAAACAATTAAAAATCATTGTATTTAACTACTGAAATTCATTACTTTGCGAAAAAAATAATTCTTATGAAAAAATTTATCATTGTAAGCATTCTGCATTTTCTATCTTTTATTTCCATTGCACAAAATCAACTTCCTGTTGTAGGATTATCAACTAATCACGAAGGTATCATCGGTTGGAATAATCGAAAAGGGAATTTTGGTCATACAATCCCTGCGCCTTATAATGCTTTTGGAAATGATACTGCTTATTATTATTTGCGTACAAGAACCAAAGGAATGTTTGATGCCCAAGGAAATGGTGGTATGCATGGTAACGGAAATTTAACTGGTTTTCCTTTGTTAAGTGCAAAACTGACTCAATATGGAAAAACAATTGCAAATATACATGTTGATTTTACGGATACTGATTTAGATAGCGATACAAAAGGTACTGAATGGAATTTAGTAAATGATATAGAAACACGGACTTATACAGGAGGTAATTATATCATCCGATTAGATAATGATACTTTATTAGTAGGTATAATGCCAGCTTTACACTTAACGATAGACTACAATAATTCAAATACACCATACGATGATAACATATATGGAAATAGTGATTACTCCAGTCCAAGTATTTATATAAATAGTAATCAAGTAAACAGTATTAAAGAAATTGCAAATGCAATGTTTCAAGACATTAATAATTTAGGATTACGTTTTAAATTTAACAGTGTTCAAATGGCTGGTCAAACAGAATATGATGTAAATCCAATTTTTGCTGGATACTTTGATGTTACTGATGCAGTACTAGAAACATCTTCACTTAGCTTACCAAATTTTGAAGATACTTTGTATTTATGTGTCAACGATAGTATCAAAGTAGATGCTGGCAAAGGATATGGAAACTATGTGTGGAATACTGGTTACGTTGGACAAATAATCACCATCAAACAACCTGGAGAATATTATGTTTCTTTTGACTATCAAGGAGATAGATATACCTCCAAACGAATTCTGGTACTAAATAAACCTGTACCACTAAGTCCATTTCCTCAAGATGTTACTAGTTGTAAATCTAATAATGAATCTTTTGACCATTTAATACAACGCTTACATTTAAATACAGACTTATATTTACACACGACGGATAATACTCCTGTAAATGGAAAAACAACTGTTGATTCTGGGACTTTTTACTATCCTATTCAATATGGTTGTCCAACACCAATTTGGGGAGAAGTAAAAATACATGTTAATGATCCTTTAGCTCCAGATGTGTTAAAAATGCAAGAGTTTTGTGAAATTAATCGTCCGACAATTCATGAATTAATTGTAAACAATGTTTATCAAGTTAAATGGTATACTGAAAATGTAAATGGCACCCTTTTAAATGATACAACTCTACTTCAACATAATACGAATTATTTCGCAACGAACACAGATACAAGTGGATGTATAAGTTCTGACAGATCTGGAGTTCTAGTAAAAATAAATCAAAATGATACTTTAATATTAACGTTTACAAAAATGAATGAAACAAACTATGTTATTTCTTGGATAAAAAATAACAATGTTACCTCTTATGATATCGCCTACCATATAAATCATGGGGCTATTACAAATAAAAATAGTATTACTGATACATTTGTAGTTATCTCAAATTTAAAATCAAAGGATAGTATACATTTCACTATTTCTTTTACAAATAAAAAAGGTTGTTCAACATCAATAAATCACTTATACCTAATAGATGAAAAATTAGCTATTGAAAAATTGACATCTAATCAGATTCAAATTTTCCCGAATCCAAGTAATGATTATATCACAATTAAAACGAATTTATATAGTATTTCATCTGTTTCAATGACGGATACGTATGGTAAAGTAGTAGTTGAAACCAATAATTTTACAGAAAAAATTAAGGTAAAAAACCTTATACCTGGTATCTATTTTATTCACTGTTTGGATAAAGAATTAAATATACTTTACACGGAAAAAGTTATAGTAGAATAAATAGCGAAAAGCATGGGTAAAGAATATTATTTCTACCTTTAACCTATGCAATTCAAAGATATCATTGGTCAAGATGAACTAAAACAACACTTCATTCAAGAGGTGAATGATAATCGTATTAGTCATGCGCAATTATTTTTAGGGAATGCTGGGTATGGTGGATTGCCACTCGCTTTGAGTTTTATTCAATATTTGTTTTGCAAAGAAAAATCGGTAAACGATAGTTGCGGAATATGTCCTTCTTGTCGTAAAATTCAAGAATTACAACATCCTGACCTCCATTTTTCATTTCCAGTGGTTCAAGCAATTGATAAACGTAGTGATGCTTTTTTACCAGAATGGCGAAAAATGATCAAAGAAAATCCGTATTTCAATTTGAATCAATGGTCAAGTTTCATCGATGAGAAAGGTCGTAAACCGATTATTGGCACAGAAGAAAGTGGAGAAATCATCAAAAAATTAAGTTTAAAATCTTTTGAAGGGGGATATAAAGTGATGGTGATTTGGATGGCAGAAGAAATGAATCCTACGTGTGCAAATAAATTGTTGAAAATTTTAGAAGAACCACCAAAAGACACGTTGTTCATCTTACTTTCAGAATCACAGGATGCGATGCTTCAAACGATTTTATCTCGAACACAAATTGTAAAAATTCCACGTTTATCCATTGATGATCTAAGTAAACATTTAGCTGCGAATAATCCTGTGACTAGTTCGGATGCTATTTCCATCGCTGCACAAGCAGAAGGAAATTACATTGAAGCTCTTGATTTAATTGGTACACACGAAGAAAAAGATCAAAATCGTGACTTGTTTATCAAAATGATGCGAGTGAGCTATAAAAAATCAGTGATTGATATGCTCGATTGGTCAAACGAAGTAGCAGCTTTAGGGAAAGAAAAACAAAAAACGTATTTGAAATATGCTTTACACATGTTTCGTCAAAGTTTATTGAAAAACTATACGCAAAATCAACTGACCAGAACTTCCAAAGAAGAAGATGAATTCCTTTCTAAATTTTCTAAATTCATCACTGGAAATAATATTCAAGATTTTATGACCCATTTCAACGATGCACATTACCACATCGACCGAAATGCAAATCCTAAAATATTGTTTACGGAGCTATGCTTTAAAACCATGCGCTATATTCATTTTGCCTGAATGTATCTACATGTTCATTTTTTTATAAAAATTGGACATAAAGTTCTTTCATGTCCATTTCGTAAATAAAATAAAGCAAACACGAATTACTAAGAATTTTAAGTTAAATCGTATTGATTCTTCCAAACAATTCATCTTTATACGAACCACCAATAGGTAGAATGTGATTATCATTTTCCAAACGTAAATTCGGTAATTCGATACTTTCTATTTTGTCCAAGCGTACAATAAACGATCTATGAATACGAATAAATTCTTTATTACCTAGTTTACTTTCAATTTCTTTCATCGTTGTATGAATCGTAAACTTTTTATCTTCGGCATGTAAAATCACGTAGTCTTTTAGTGCCTCAACAAATAAGATTTTTTCTTTTTTAATCTTCACCAACTTACTAGAAGCACGTACATAAATTTCATTGGAAGATACATCACCATTTTCAACAATCGTAGATAACAAATCGCGCTCACGTTCTACTTCCATTTCTTTCCCATGTTTGTAAATCGATAACTCTATTGTTGTTTGTAAATCAACCGCTTTAAAAGGTTTTAAGATATATCCGTAAGACTCCGCTCTTTTTGCACGTTCTAAAGTAGCTGTATCAGCATACGCAGTTAAAAATATTACAGGAATCTTAAAATCTTTTCGGATAATCTCAGCCGCATCAATTCCACTATCTCCACCACGCAACATAATATCCATCAATACAATGTCTGGTAGATTTTGTTCCACCAAATCAACTGCTTCAGAAACATCACTTGCAAGTCCCACCACTTCATAATTGATACGTTCCAAACTATGTTTGATGTCTTTTGCAACAATCAATTCATCCTCTACAATAAGTACCTTGTAATTTCCCATATATAATTTATTAACTATCTAATTAATAACACCTTAAATATATTTTCTATCTAAGGTACTCAGAATATTTGAAAAAGAAAAATTTCTCAAAAACTCCTTTTTTAATATAAAAAGAAAAGAAAAAATTTATAAAGATTTACTTCTTCTTTTTATTAAGGCTGTTAATATGTGGATAATTGATCGTTTATGAATTATGAATTATGAGTTATGAAGAAAAAACGTTCCTTTATTCACAATTTAATTCTATTTAACTTATTATTTTTTAAATAATTATACTTCTATTAACAATTTTGTTCTTTTTTAAAAATTGAATAACTTTTTATGTGAATAGCATTTAAACTTGTTATTATCTGTGTGTGTATTTTAACTAAAACTTACCAAAACTTTACTTGTATATGAACAAACTAATATGGTTTGTAATTATATATTTAATATGCAAGCTTTATTTTTTAGTTTCTTTCAACACCTATTAACATTCTACACACGTTTATTATCCATATCTTTTTTCTACAATCCCTTATTTTAGGTCAATCTTGCACTCTCTTATTTAAACATTGTGAATAACTACCCCTATTTGTTAATTCAAATCCGTCACTTCGTCACTCGTTGCTCGTAACTAAAAACGTACCCCAAATACCACATTTCCCTGTATCCACCCAAATTGTTGAGCAGCATTATCTTCTTCATGCATGGTTGTTCTAATACTAGGCATATTTATATACCCAGCTTTCCCTTCTGCTTGTATAAAAAAGCGATTCCAAAATTCTACATTCAAACCAACCATTGCTCCTAATCCAAAACCAGCTAAATGAAATTGATCATAACGTGGGTAATTTAATAAAGTTGTATTAGTACGTGGTACTATTACTCCTCCACCTACTCCTTCTGTTAGATTTAGAGTTACATTTTTGTATTGATACAATTTATCGTGTCTTCGTATTTCTAAGTTTAAATAATTCAATCCATCGGTATGTTCAAACATTAAAAATTTTGGTTGAATCGTAAAATTTGCATTTGAATAGTTTCCATCGTATGCAGAACCAGTTGCTATTTTTCCATCTATTGTCGTTTGTTGAACTCCAACCATGACATACTTCATGTGATCTACTCCAAACGAAAGAGAATATTTTTCCGTTAAGAAATAACCAATTCTTAAATTATATTGTGGTATAGTAACACTTTTAAAATAGGTATCAAATGCAAAGGCACTTTGTCTGTCTTTTGCCTGAACATCTTGTAGGGTAAAATCGTAATTTGTACCTTTAAAATGGATATCGGAATTGGTATATGCACCTCTGTTCCATCCCCAATACACAAAAAAAGTTCCTTTATTTTTGGATGTACGTTTTTCAGGAGCATCTTGACCAAAAACAAGATTACTCATTAAAATACTGAAGAATAGTAAATTTTTCATAACTGTTATTTTTTGAATTTATTTCGGATAATTAAAAAGAGTACAACACATTCAAATAATGGATAAAAGAAACTTCCAACAATAGGTAAAGGTATAAATAACTGTAAACCGATACTTTTACTACCTAACGAAGTTGTAAAACCTGGAAATACTACATACAATAGAAACAAGTATAAAATAAATGCTGCGCCTATTCTTTTTTTCTTGGAAGTAGTTTGTAATAATAGCATGATTAAAAAATCTCGAAGTATAAAAAATAATAAACTTAATAGTAAACTTAAAGTTTCGAAAGAATCTATTCCGGCCTCTATTTTGATATTGTTAATTATTTCTTGAGTCCATAAATCTTCAAATCTTAAGATATTTTTATCAAATAAAATCCAAGAGCTTATTAAACCAATAACTATAAATGGAAATGTTAATGACCATAAAGGTGCATTGTAATTTAGATAGGGATAATTTTTCTCCTTGATTTTTCTAAGTAATATTTTAAGTGATGATATTTCATTTTGTTCGATTAATAATAACAAATAGAATAATGAAATTGCTTGCATACTTAATATGACAAAATATACGAATACATAATTGTCTATAATTACGCTCATACTATCCATCAATACTATTGTTTTAACGAAGGAAGATGTTACTAAAAACAACACCCATAAATACGATTTATTCTTATAGTTTAGTTCTCTTCGTAGTACTTGATGTAAACCTATAATTGCCCAAATCGCATAAAATAAATTTTCTCCAAAGACTTTCCAAGTATTAAAATTTTTTGCACTAACCGATAGTCTATTAAACATAAAACTAAATGCACTACTATTGAAGAAGAAACAAAATAAGATGAGTAATATAAATATTTGACCTGTTTTTAATTTGTCTCTTCCATTTCCTTCACGGATTTTTAATAGTGCAAAAAGGATGCTTACACTTAATAAACTAATTCCTAAAAGAAGTGTGGAAACACTATTAACGATAATATCTAATATGGAAGAGTACTCACCCATGACACCGAATATAAAAACTAGTAATAAGCAAATGACTGCACCATACCAATTATAGATAGGTGCTCCAATCAGTTTACCAACGATTAATTGTTTTGGTGTTAAAATACTCATACGTTGCCAATCCCATGTACGATCATTATACTCTTGAATGATATTCGAGTAAGCAACTTTACTTCCCCAAAATAATAGGATGACTACCATTCCAAAATAACTAATGTTTGTTAGTTTGTCGTAGGTGTTTCCTAATGGACTCATACTTGCTAAAAGTATAACCATTAATAAAATTAGAGGCATCATGATGAGTCGTTGTGTACTTATCTCAAGCCAAATATTTTTTTTGAACTCTGGATTTTTTTCTAATAAACTCATCTTATTTCGCTTGCATTGTTTTTAAATATTCTTCTTGTAAGTTGCGTTTTACCGCTGCAAATTCTTTTACCTCTACCCCTTGTTGAATTAAAAATGAAAGTAACAAATGTTGTTTCGTTATTTCTTCGTTTAATTCAAATAGGATTTCAGTAGGTGTTTTTTCAAGAATTTTTACACTGTTCTCGAACGTGCTTTCGAATGATTTTATAATTTCCTCACGGATATTTTCGGCAACTAATTTGATGATATTTTTAGAAGTTCCACCCGATTTATGATTAATCAATTGTGTATGTTCAATCAAATTTCCTTCTTTTAAAATAATCATTTCGGTACAGTAATCTTCCAATTCAGCTAAAATATGGGAAGAAACAATCAAAGTCATCCCTTTGTTTTTTAATTGAATAATCAACTGTGAAAGTGCAATTCTTGCTTCTGGATCTAGGCCTGAAGCTGGTTCATCCAACAACACGATTTTTGGAGTATGAATGATTGCTTGTGCGATTCCTACACGTTGACGCATACCACGAGAAAGAGTATTTACAGTTTTATCTATAAACTCAAAAACTCCCGCATCAATCGCTGTTTGTTTGACAATTACATCTAAATTTTGCACGTTTTCAATATGGCTCATAGCAGTATATTCCAAGCATTGACGAACTGTTAAATCATCATATAATCCAAAATTATCCGATAAGTATCCAATGATTTTGTGTACTTCTCTAGGCGACTCTTGGATGTCAATTCCATCAATCACAACGTGACCAGTTTGTATGGATTGCAAGGTGCTTATGCAACGTAGTAAGGTCGTTTTACCAGAACCGTTAGGACCGATTAACCCAACAATTGCCCCATCTTTAATTTCAAAAGAGACATTATTTAATGCCAATGTGTTTTGAAATTCATGAGATAAATTGGATACTGAAATCATAGTTTACGTGATTGGTTGTTTTGCAAACCAAATGTAGGTATTTACTCTAGTTTCAGTAAAATAGGACTTAGATAGTTATTAAGGATAGACGTTGAATAACTTATGTTGTTGACAATTTGAACGGAAAATTGCTATTGGTTAAATTTTTAGTGTTTTTTTAACGGATGGTTGTTTTATGTTCATTTTTATACTTAATATTGTTATTGGTTAAATTTTTGATGATTTTTTAACAAATAGAAAAAAATGAGTAAACAGATACCTTACGATAGAAATTCGCCTTATAATCAATTACCTATTCTCCCCCCGTTAGACGAGAAAGTTCTAGATATTGATATTTTAACAAAACTGGCTCAAACCAGAGGAGTATTGGGGAAATTAGACGGTATAGTTAGAACGTTACCGAACCCATTGATGTTAATAAATACTATTACACTTCGTGAGGCAAAAGACTCTTCAGAGATTGAAAATATTTTTACAACACACGATGAATTGTACCAAGCGTTAGCAATTGATACAACGGAAATGTCTGCATCCGCTAGAGAGGTATTACGTTATAGAGAAGCATTAGAGGTTGGTGTAAAATTAGTTCATGAAAAACAACAAATAGATATTGAAACGATATTGGCTATTTACCAAAAAATAGAAGATACAAGTCAAGGAATACGCCCACCAACGTTAACTACGGTAATTAAGAAAGGTGGAAGTTCTATGACTAGTGGTCAAATCATTTACACACCGCCTAGAGGTAAAGGAATCATTGAAAATTTATTAGAAAATTTAATAGATTTTATGAACGATAAAAATTTTACGCACGATCCATTATTAAAAATGGCAATAACACATTATCAGTTTGAAGCGATACATCCTTTTGCAGATGGTAATGGGAGAACAGGTCGTATATTGAATTTATTGTTATTGATGCAATATGATTTATTGGCGTATCCTGTACTTTATTTATCCGGTTTTATAATTAGAAATAAGAATGAATATTATGCTTCTTTAGGAGCAGTTACAGAACGTTTTTCTTGGAAAAACTGGATTTTATTTATTTTAGAAGGTGTAGAACAAACTTCGTATTATACCATTCAATTAATTGAAAAAGTAAATGAGCTTTATGAAAATGTTAAAAATTACATTCTAGACGAAGACCCAAAATTTAATACCGAAATAATTAAATTACTTTTTCATCAACCCTATATTCGTGCGGTACATATTGTTAATTCTCCATCGTGTAAGATTTCTAGTCGTCAAACGGCAGATAAAAAATTAATGCAATTGGTTGGAATGAATATGCTTTCCAAAAAACAAGTTGGTAGAGAAACGGTGTATATTAATAATCAGTTGATAGGGGTGATTGCGGATAGGTAGGTGTTTATTCTAAACGTTGAATAACTTATGTTATTGACAATTTGAACGGAAAAAAACTATTGGTTAAAATTTTGATGATTTTTTAACGGATGTGGATTTTTATAAAATTCAACTAAAATGATGCAATTGTTTTTTGATTTATCTTTATTATATGGATAAAAAAACAATTATATTATTTGGTACGGGTGTTTTAACAAATTCTTGGAAACCTATAATTAATGCAATCAATAGTGTTGAAATTGAAAATATTATAAGCACTTTAGATGAAGCCAATTCTTATTTAACAAGAGTAGTATATTTGTTAAGATATTATACTGCTAATAATGAATCATCAGAAATAACAGAACTAAATAATTTAATTTTTAGAATAAAAAAAGAAATTATTTTTCAATTAAATTTATTTGTATCAAAAGATAAATTTATTGTTCAGGATGAATTTGAAAATATAATTGATACATATAATTTGAATGATGAAAACAGCTTTTTTATAACTACTAATTGGGATAATTATATTGAAACTAAATTTAAAATACATTCAAATAATATTTTGTATTTACATGGAAATATCACTAATAATTTTATTTATCTACCTTCAGAAGTAAGTTTTGATTTATTTAGAAAAGATGAAGAAAAAATTCATTTTATGTTAGCACATAATCAACTAATGGAAAAGTTAAAACATGCAGAAACATTTATATTATATGGAATTTCATTGGATCCATTAGACGCAGAACTTCTACAAACGTTAAATGGTGGATTATCACAATCGAATAAATTAAAACATATAGTTATTGTTGATCCAAATTTTGATATTATTAAAAATCGTTTAAACTTAATTATTGAACTAAACATTTTAAATAAAATCGTCTTTACAGACTTTTTGAAGAATTATTATAAATGAATATTGAGAAAATAGCCCATTGAATTTGTTCAGTAATATAATCTCTATCTGTCAATATTTAGCTGAATTATATAAAATATTGTGATATTTAAGAAATGTTGATGTGAAATTTAGTTTTTACTTTTACATTATTTCTAATCATCTTATTCTTTTGTCAAAAAGTAAATCCAAATTTTAAAGTCAATGTATTTATGTAATTATAATGAGAATATTCAGGAATCGGATACCTATAATAAGTCTGCTGATATAGATAACCTACACTAATATTTATTGCAGTTTTATTTGAAATGAAAAATTTACCTCCAAATGATGGGTTTATGAAAACACCACCTTCATTAACCCCTGAACCTTTTGCTTTATCAGTGGAAAAAGAATATCCTAAACCAGTTGAAAAAAATGGAGTTGATTTGCTTTTCAGAAAATAGGTTCTGAAATCAGCAAATAATGGAATATAATAAAATGAAGAACCTCCTACGGATTGTATTCCAACTCCAACTCCAATATTTATTTTTGGATTTATTAAATATCCATTTATTGTTTGAATACCAAATAAATAATCGTTATTACCTTTTAACGAAATCCCTAAATTTAATTCTGTAATATTTGAAAATCCTGATTTTTTTAAGTCTTTTATTTCAAAATCGCTAATACTTTTATTATTATTTTGTTCCCTAGTCATTTTCTCAATCTCATCAATTTTATATGCAAAAATGTTTCCATCTCTAGTTTGAATTTTAATCGATTGATTTGGTATTTGTTCAATTATTAGACCATGAATAACACCTCCATTTTTAAGATATACAACGTCTTCTAATGAAGTCTGACTATATGAATTTATAGGTAATATAAACAAAGTTAATAGAAATGTAATGCTAAATATTCTTTTCATATTTCAATTATAATTTTTTAATTTAAAATGTAACTCCAATTTTAATAACATAATAATTTGTACTTACGATAGACATAGTATTATATTCTTTAAAAGAAGTTTGTTGATATCTATAACCTAAACTAATATTTAAGGCAGTGTTTTTTGAAATAAAAAATTTACCTCCAAGTGAAGGGTTGATGAGTAGTCCTCCACCAAGTTGTACACTAGGATAATGTGGATAATTTTTATTTATTACAAAAGAATATCCTAAACCTGTTGAAAAAAAAGGAGTTAATTTATTTTTCAGAAAATAGGTTCTGAAATCTGCAAATAATGGTATATATCCAATAGCATTACTTGATTGACTTATTTGTTCTATTCCAATCCCAACTCCTACATTTAATTTTGAATTGATTTGATAGCCATTTATTGTTTGAATTCCAGATAATATACTATTTTTCCCAGTTCCTCCCAAACTCATATATAGTTCTGTAATATTTGAAAATCCTGATTTTTTTAAATCTTTAATTTCAAAATCGGTATTACTTTTTTTTGAATTATTTTGTTCCCTAGTCATTTTTTCAATCTCATCAATTTTATATACAAAAATGTTTCCATCTTTAGTTTGAATTTTAATTGATTGATTTGGTATTTGTTCAATTATTAGACCATGAATAACACTTCCATTTTTAAGGTAAACGAAATCTTCATAATTATCCTGTGCAATTACATTATTTAATGTTATAATAAATATTATAGCAAAAACATATTTTATTTTTTTTAAAACCATATGTGTAGATTTATATGTCTACATCAAAATTATAAATTAATATGATAATTGTATGTGGTTAATGAACAAAAAAAGAAATACTTAAATATTCTTGGTGTACGTGTTGCGAATTTTCGTAATCAAAAAGGTATTTCTCAATCCCAACTTTCTGATATAGTAGAACTCGATGTAATGACCATTAGTAGAATTGAAAGAGGTTTAATCAATATAAGTATCATAAACGCCTATAAAATATCTTTAGCTTTAGATATTCCTTTAAGAGAATTAATTGATTTTGATATTTAAAATCAAAATTCATTTAAACAAAAAACCCTAACTTTTCAGTCAGGGTTCTTTTCACAAATTTGGAGGTCTCGAGCGGATTCGAACCGCTGTAGACGGTTTTGCAGACCGGTGCCTAGCCGCTCGGCCACAAGACCATTTTCGAGTTACAAAGTTAATAACATTTTTCGTTGTTGCAAATGGTATGAAAATTTATTTTTTTACAATTACTTTGTCTCACGATCATTTTCAAATCAACGAATTTTCAAATTTTCAAATTTATTTATCGCTCAATGATGATCGCAACATTCTCTACATCGCCGTTTATCGGAGGACAAATTTTGGTGATTTTAATACGTATACCCTCTAAGTTTTTTAATTCATTTTCCATACGAACTAGTATACGTTGACCTACATGTTCTATTAATTTACTCGGGCTTGACATCTCCTCTTTTACGATACGATTCACGTCTACATAATCAATTGTATCTTCCAAGGTATCTTCATCTGCTGCCTTCTGAAAATAGGTCACCATATGTACATCTACTAAATAGTGTCCACCAATTTTTGTTTCCTCTGGAAGACATCCATGAAAGGCATAAAGTTTAATTCCGTTTACTTCTATTGTGTGTTTCATTTTTGTTTTTTAGACCTTAGATTTTAGACCTCAGACGTGAGACTATTTTATTATATATTTTTGTTTTTTCGGGTTCAATTTTAATTTAAAACGATTAACTAATACACCTCAATTTTTTTATCTTTTTAGCAGATATATCAACTTTATCATATAAATTTTTTACCAGTCTTATGTCTGAGGTCTTATGTCTGAAGTCTCAAATTTCAAGTCTAATCTACCCTAATTTTTCCATCCCAACTTTCATACGTTCGATCACTTCTTCTTTTCCTAAAAAAGTTGCAATGTCAAACATACTTGGCCCCATTCCAACACCTGTCAACAACAATCTAAAAAGTGGAAGCACTGCTCCAATTCCCAAATTCTTTTCTGTCAAAAATGCTTTGAATGTTGCTTCAATGGTTGGTGCATCAAATGTCGAAATGCTTTCCAAAATTGTTGTCCATTCACGCATCAATGCTGGTGCATTTTCATTCCATTTTTTACTTACCGTTTGTGCGTCAAACTCTGTAGGACGTGCTAACAAATATGCCCCTTCTTTTAATATGTCATCAGGGAATGTTGCACGTTCCTTCATTAAACCACAAATCGCTGTTAATGTGTTTAAATCGTATTTTTCAGTTGAATTTTGCGAAATTATTTCTGCTAAACGTTCATTCGAAGTGTTTTTCAAATGTTGTTGTTGGAACCATTTTGTCTTCTCAGCGTCAAATTTTGCACCTGCTTTTCCTACTCTTTCTAGGCTAAAAGCTTCCTCTAATTCTGCTAATGAAAACAACTCTTGGTGGGTTCCTGGGTTCCATCCAAGGAAGGCTAACATGTTAATAAATGCCTCTGGTAAATATCCTTTTTCACGGTACCCAGAATACAATTCTCCTTCGGATGTAATCCAATTTGTAGGGAAGACTGGAAAGCCTAAACGGTCACCATCACGCTTCGATAATTTACCATTTCCATCCGGACGAAGTAACAAAGGTAGGTGTGCAAATTTTGGACAATCCCATCCAAATGCTTCGTATAATAATACGTGTAAAGGAGCAGATGGTAACCACTCTTCTCCACGAATCACATGACTAATTTCCATCAAATGATCGTCCACAATATTTGCTAAATGGTAGGTTGGCATACCATCACTTTTGAACAAAACTTTATCATCCAAATTGTTTGTATTTACCAATACCCATCCACGGATAATATCCTCAAAACGCACATCGTGATTACGTGGCATTTTCATACGAATCACATAAGCATCTCCTGCTTCTAATCGTCGTTGAACTTCATCTGCAGGAAGTGTTAAAGAGTTCTTTAAGGACGCTCTTGTTACACTATTATATTGCCAGTTAGGCATACCCATTTCTTTCGCTTGCTCACGAACTTTGTCTAACTCTTCAGGAGTATCAAATGCATAATAAGCTTTGTCATTTTTAACCAACTCTTCAGCATATGGACGATACATAGCTTTACGCTCGGATTGAACATACGGTCCATAGTTACCTCCAATTCCTGGTCCTTCAGTAGGATTTATTCCACACCAGTTTAGGGCATCCATAATATAGTCTTGTGCACCCTCAACGAAACGTGTTTGATCGGTATCTTCTACACGAAGAATGAATGTTCCATTGTTCTTTTTAGCGAA
>CANGOA010000076.1 GCA_947455255.1 Flavobacteriia bacterium
AGGCGTAATTGTTTACTTGAAATCTGATTTCAAACGTATGGTGGGAATGGTGTACGAGAAAAAACAAAAAGAAGCTGCTCCTACTGCAATTAAGAAATTGAACAAAGTATTGACGGATGTTGTTCCTATCGAAGATGAGCACACCATCTTAATGCACCACGAATACGATGGAATCCGTGAGTTAGACAACAACCTTCCACCATGGTGGGTATGGGGATTTGTTTTAACAATTGTCTCTGGTGTTATTTACTTATTCTATTACCACGTGTTTGGTGGAGATCTTCAATATCAAGCGTACGATAAAGAAATGAAAAAGGCGGATACTGAAGTAAAAGCGTACTTATCTAAAATGGCGATGAACGTAGACGAATCTAACGTAACGTTAATGAAAGACGCTGCTGATTTAAGTAAAGGAAAAGCATTGTTTGAAACAAACTGTGTAACATGTCACAACCCTAAAGGGGAAGGTAACATCGGTCCTAACTTAACAGATAAAAACTGGATCTACGGATTTGATATTAAAGATGTATTTAAAACTGTGAAAAATGGTACGCCAAATGGTATGCCTGAACACAACTCTAAATTTAATCCTGTTCAAATTCAACAAGTAGCCTCTTTCGTTTTGTCTTTACCCGATGCCAAAGGGAAAGCTCCACAAGGGGAAATACTTGAAAAATAGAAATAAAAATAACAGAAAAGACTTTGAGAAATCAAGGTCTTTTCGCTTTAAATGAATGATTATTCACTTCCTCCCTTAAGGGAGGATTGAGGAGGGTGACAAAACTAATCACCTCCCTTAATCCCTCCTCAAGGAGGGAAAAAACTCAACAAGATGGAAGATGCAGAAGGAACATTCAGAGACTCAGTTGCCACAATTGATGAAAAAGGTAAACGTATTTGGATTTTTCCTAAAAGACCCAAAGGAAAATTTTATAACTACAGAAAAATAACAAGCTACCTATTACTGATTGTATTATTCTCTTTACCACACATCAAATTAAACGATGAACCTTTTTTCTTATTGAACGTCCTCGAACGTAAATTCATTCTATTTGGAAAAATTTTCTGGCCTCAAGATTTTTACCTTTTTGCAATCGCAACCATATTAGGAGTTGTTGGTATTATTCTATTTACAATTATCTATGGTCGCATTTTCTGTGGTTGGGTTTGTCCGCAAACCATCTTCATGGAAATGATTTTCCGAAGAATTGAATACTGGATTGAAGGAGATTATACGCACCAACGCAAACTTGCCGCTGCTCCATGGACAAAAGAGAAAATCTTAAAAAGAATCTTAAAACATACGATCTTTTGGATTATTTCTTTCTTAATCGCTAATACGTTCTTAGCATATATCATCAGCGCGGATACACTATGGAATATTCAAACCGGTAAATTCTCTGAACATATAGGTGGTTTCATCGGAATCGCTGTATTCACAACGGTTTTCTATTTTGTATTCTCTAGATTAAGAGAACAAGTATGTACGACTATTTGTCCTTATGGACGTTTACAAGGTGTATTATTGGATCCAAACACTATGGTTGTTGCTTACGACCATAAACGAGGTGAAGAACGTGGGAAAATCAAAAAAGGAGAAGATAGAAAATCACTTGGTAAAGGAGATTGTATCGACTGTAAATTGTGTGTTCACGTCTGCCCTACGGGTATCGATATTCGAAACGGTACGCAATTAGAATGTGTTAACTGTACAGCATGTATCGATGAATGTGATACGGTGATGGATGGAATTGGTCAACCTAAAGGATTGATTCGTTTTGTATCCGAAAATGGAATTAAAAATGGGACAAGCTTTGAATGGACACGTCGTGTAAAAGCATACACTGCACTCCTTATTTTGATTTTTGGAATTTTCTTATCACTACTTTTAACGCGTACAGATTTTCAAGCTACAATCTTCAGACAACGTGGAACAACCTATCAAACAAACAACACTGGGTATATCAGCAATATATTTGAGATTAATCTTTCGAATAAAACACATAGAGATTATAAAATTCAATTAAAATTGGAAGATCATGAAGGTAAAATTGAATTGGTAGTACATAACCTACACTTAAAGAAAGAAGCACACTTAAAAGATCGATTTATTGTAAAATATCCATTTAGCGCTATGGAAAATGGTAAAAAAATAAGCACAATTATTATCTTAGGAAACGGAAAAGAAATTGAACGCGTAAAAGTGAAATTTCTAGGACCATTAATGTAAAACATTCAACCTCCCTCCTTGAGGAGGGATTAAGGGAGGTGACACAAACTTCACCCTCCTTAATCCTACTTCAAGGGAGGAAATAATCTTAAAAAACTATGAACTGGGGAAAAGGAATTATCATTTTTATGGCATCATTTATGGCTTTCATCTTATGGATGGTTTTCACACTAATGTCAAAAAACACCGATTTAGAAAGTGAAGACTACTATAAAAAAGAAATCGCTTACGAACAAGAAATTCAAGCGCAACGCAATGCGAATGATGCAAAAGTGAAAGTAAAAATGACTGAAAACAAAGATTTTGTCATTTTGCAATTTCCTGTAGAAGAAAAAATCGATACGGTATCCGTTGAATTCTTTAAACCAAACGATAAAAACGGAGATAAACTTTTTGCTGAAGTTGGTACAAAGACAATGATGGTCGACAAGAAAAAACTGCAAAAAGGACTTTACCAAATTAACATCCATTACCAAATTGCATCTAAAAAATTTCTTCAAAAAGAGGAAATTATGCTTAAATAATAAACCATGGAAACGATTTTTATACCCGCTTTTATTTTAGGTGTCATCTCAAACCTTCATTGTTTAGGTATGTGTGGACCTATTGCTCTAGCTATTCCCTTAAATCGTTCTTCCAAATCTGTTATGCTTTTTGGTATCCTGCAATACCATATTGGTAGAGTATTAGTATATGCAATCCTTGGCTACATTGTTGGATATATCGGAATGGGTATTAAATTATTCGGTATACTTCAAGCAATAAGTATCATCGCTGGAATCGGAATTATCATCTATGCTTGGAGAAAAAAACTGACTTTCTTTAAAAATCCATTTACTTCATCACTTCGTCACACGTCACTCCTCTCTCAATCTATGGGGAAAATCATGCGTTCGGAAAGTCCACTAAAATTATTCTTACTTGGAACGTTAAATGGTTTACTTCCTTGTGGCATGGTTTATACTGCATTGATTACTGCAGTTGTTTTGGGAACTCCCCTCCTATCTGCAACGAGCATGCTTGCTTTTGGACTAGGAACTCTCCCTGGATTGGTTGCGTTCAGTGTTTTCGCTCAACAACTTGGAAATCCTATTCGAAGTAAAATTAATCGCTATTTGCCTTACCTCATCACCGTTGTCGGTCTACTTATCGTTCTTAGAGGAATGAACTTAAACATTCCATACATTAGTCCTAAAGTATCTTTCTCAGAAGAGAAAAAAGAAGTAGTCATGGATTGCTGCCATAAGAGCACGAAGTGCGAGAAGAAGTGAAATTCATCTACACTTCATTTTTGTTCAACATATCTTAAATGTTGAGAAATATAAATCGTATCAATATACTTAGAAAATGATTTATTTTTAATAATGTAAACAAAGTTATTATTAGGAGTAATCAAAAAATCAAATATGAATATTGAATCCTTGTAACTATCTTTTATGTAAATATTGAATTTGTTATTTCCATTTAATGAAGTAACTAAAACATCTTTTGATTGTGGTTTTAATATCACTTTTGAATTTTCTAAAATGTATTTGGCAGTTTTTGAATAGGTAAAAGTTAATTTGATGTTTTCAGATTTGGGTGCACCATGTCCAGTATAAGAATACTCACTTGTAACAAAGTTTTCACCTGTTTGTCTATCGCGAAAAGTATTTTCTTCTATGTACAAAGTATCATTTTTCGACTTAACATTTTCTTTATTGCTTAATTCTATTTTGGAATTGTTTACACAACTGAATGAAATGAATAAAAAAATAACACTTATATATATAATTGAGTATGAGATTCGATTTATCATAAGTAAAATATTTTGTTCTAATTGAAAAATTTACACATTAATACATTTTCAAATCTTCAAATTTTCAAATCTTCAAATCCCCCTCCCCTTCCTCATCACCATAAACGTACTCAAAAACACCACCGTAATAGAACTAATCGGCATCAATATGGCTGCTACCAAGGGTGACATCTGTCCAGAAATTGCGATACTTAATCCGATGATATTATAGGAAACAGAAAATGCTAAACACGTTTTCAAAACCGTTTTTGCATAGCGTGAAATTCTTAAAAATTGTGGTAACATACGTAAAGTCGATGCTTCCAAAATCGCATCGGAAGAAGGTGTAAATCGAAAAATATCCTCTGAAACAGCAACTCCTACATCCGATTTCCCCAATGCACCAGCATCATTCAACCCATCCCCAACCATTAGGACAGTGACTGGTGATGAGTTACGAGTGACGGATGTACCTAACTCGTTGCTCGTCGCTCGTAACTTGTCAATATACGTTGACTTATCTACCGGACTCTGATGAAACAAAATATTCGTTCCTGTTGGGAAAATTGCTTCCAATACACCACGATCTTTTTCATTATCTCCAGATAAAACATGCAAACGATAATTAGACAATCCTTTTACCATCTCAGCGATCCCTGGTCGTATTTCAGAGTGGAAAATAAATCTACCAAAATATTGCTGATTGATTGTTACATGAACAGCAGTCTCGTCTGATAATCCTAAATTTTCCGGAGCTGAAGTAAACGAACGTGACCCTATACGAATTTCCATATCATCACATGTAGCAATCATTCCTTTCCCTGAAATCTCTTCAAAAGTTCCTATTTCATGTGCATCTAATACTGTCTGATTTTTTAAATAAGAAACGATTCCCCGTGAAAGTGGATGTGTGGATGAATTGGCAACAGTAAGAATACAATTTTTATGAAATTCACTCAATTCTACTCCTTGATATTCGATACCATCCAATAAACCTGTTGTCAATGTTCCTGTTTTATCAAAAACGATATCGGTAACCTCATTCATGCGCTCAATGACCTTGGCATTCTTCACATACAAACCTTTTCTACCCAAGACACGAATCACATTACCCAACGTAAATGGACTTGATAATGCCAACGCACATGGGCAAGCAACAATCAAGATCGATACTACTATTTGTGTGATTTTTGATGGATCAACAAATGCCCATGCAATCCCTGCTCCCAAAGAAATTAAAAGAATGATTGATAAGAAATAATAGGAAATTTTATCCTGTGCTGTCTTCTGATTTTTTCCTTTATCCTCTTTAGAAACTTCGTTCCATAATTGGGTCAACTGACTACGATTACATTCTTTTAGTACTGTAAATTTCGCGCGCTGACCAATCAATTTTCCTCCAGCATAAATAAAATCACCCTTTTTCTTAGTGACTGGAACAGATTCTCCAGTAACAAAACTATAATCTATACGGGCTTCTTCTGAAATTAACTCACTATCACATGGAATAACCTCTTCATTTCGAACAAAAATGGTATCCCGTTCTTTCAATTCTTCTATTTCAATTATCTCTTCTACATTCCCTGATAATTTTGTAATAGCAACAGGAAAATAAGAGGTATAATCACGTTCAAAAGATAATGTCTTATAGGTTTTATTTTGAAACCATTTACCTATTAATAACCAAAAAATAAAGGTTGCAAATGAATCCATATAACCCGGACCATCTCCTGTGAAAATGGAATACGAACTTTGACCATACAAGGCAATTATCCCAATGGTAATCGGAACGTCTAAATTCAAACTTTTAGCTCTCAAAGCCTTATAAGCAGAAACAAAATATTCACTTGCCGAATAAAACAAAACAGGTAATGAAACAATAAACGATAAATAAGAAGTAAAATTTCTCATTTTGACATTCATGTCTTCAATCCCTAAATACTCTGGAAAACTCCAAAGCATGATACTTCCAAATGCAAAACCTGCAATACCTAATTTGTACAAAAACTGTTTGTCTAACTTTTTCTCTGAATCTTTCCGATTACCAAAATTTGGAGCATATCCTATCTTATCCAACAAACTCGCTAAACCTGAAAGTTTTATAATAGATGAATCAAAATTAATAACAGCCTCTCGTTTGGTAAAATTTACCTGACAACTTAAAATTGCAGGTTCAATCTTCGATATGTTTTCTAATAAATAGATACAAGAAGAACAATGTATGGATGGTAAAAACAAGGTGATTCGTTCTAAATTACCTTCTTTAAATTGAATATACTTGTCGTGAATGGAATCTAATTCCAAAAATGCATACTTATTCTCAGAATTTGCTGATGGCTTAACTCCTGGTTTTTGTTCCAGTGTATAATATGCATCCATGTTGTTATCATGCAAAATTTGATACACCGTCCTACAGGCTGTACAACAAAATTGCTTTTCCAACAATAAATAACCTTTCCCTATAACATCATCTCCACAATGATAACAAACCTCTGCCATAATTACACCGTTTTCGAAAACATTCCCTCTCTTTTCTCTAACCCTTTCAAATCTCTATCAAATGCCATACATGCATTACGTACAAATGGAATTCCCAATGCTGTTATAATTACTTTATTTCCTTCAATAATCACTAAACCATCGGCTATCATTTCACTCAATCCAAGTTTTACTTCTTCCAAAAACAAAGAATCTTGAACTTCGGTTTCAAAATGACACATTAAATCTAAGATATGTCTACGAATAATCAAATCTTCTTGACTCAATACATGTCCTCTGAAAACTGGAAGTTCACCATTCATCACACGTTCTTGGTAAGCTTCGACCGTCTTTTCATTTTGCGCAAAACCAAACCAACTATCTGAAATAGAAGACATTCCTAAACCAATCATCATCGAGGTGTTTTGAGTGGTATACCCCATAAAATTACGATGTAATGTTTTGTTATTCATTGCAATTGCTAATGAATCATGGGGTAAAGCAAAATGGTCCATTCCAACTTCTAAATAACCTGCTTCCTCTAACAAAGATTTTGCAACCTCATACAATTCTCGTTTTTCATTATCCTGAGGTAAATCACTTTCGTCATACCCTCTCTGTCCTACTCCTTTGACCCATGGTACATGCGCATAACTATACAACGAAATACGATCTGGCATCAATAATAATGTTTTAGCGACCGTATCTTTAACATCAGCTAATGTTTGTTTAGGAAGTCCAAATACTAAATCATGACTAATGGAAGTATACCCTATTTCCTTTGCTTTTGCGTGTACGTTAGAAACATTCTCAAAAGGCTGAATGCGATGTATAGCTTGTTGGACTGTTGGGCTGTAATCTTGAATTCCTAAACTTAATCGTTTAAACCCTAAACCATACAATACATCTAAATGTTCATCTGTAGTATTATTCGGATGAGCTTCAAAACTAAACTCAAACTCTGTCGGATGTACTGATGCCATCGATACCAATGAAGAAATCAATCGTTTCAATTCTGATGGACTAAAAAAAGTAGGTGTACCTCCTCCCAAATGCAATTCACGAATGACTGGTTTAAAATCCATTTTGGATAAATAAATTTTCCATTCTTCTATGACAGCATGTATATAGGGTGTTTCTACCGCATGATTTTTAGTAATTCGTTTATGACATCCACAAAAAGTACACAAACTTTCACAAAATGGTAAATGAACGTAAAGGCTTATTTCATTTGAACCAAAGGTCTTGTAATTAACATGAACAGTATCCAGCCATTCGTCTTGTGTTAATGTACTATTCTTCCAAAAAGGAACAGTTGGATATGAGGTGTATCTTGGACCTGGAACGTTATATTTTTGAATCAATGCGTGTGACATACTCGTTGTTTATTGTGCAAGATTACGAGGAATTTTAAGAATAAAATATGATATGGCTCATGTAAAAAACCTACCAACCAAAGGTAAATCCAACATTAAAATGAATTGCACTCTGAAATAATCGTACACTTAATTGTTCTCGCGCTTCTGAATTACTAAAAATATATTCCGAACTTTTAGGATCTGAACTTTCCCCATTTAAACGAACATGAAATGTAAGTGGCATGTTTAATATATACCTAACTCCATAATTAAATAATACATGTTTTGTAATTGGAACTCTCCTTACAATTCCATAAACAAACGAAAAAGTTTTAATCGATTTACCCTTGTAATCATATAGATTAGTTGGTGTATAGCTCTTTACAACTGGTGTTTGCAATAAATCATTGGACAATCCAGAAACTTGAATTTTGTAATGTTGATCTGTCAATTGAGACCAAGAATATCCTATTCCAACTTGATGAAATAAACCAGCGGGAATTAAACCGTGATCCGTAGCAAATTCAAAAATTGGTAAAATTGTATAGGAACGAACATTAACCAATGGTACTTTAATATTTGTTGCTATAATATTTTCTTTTGCTAATACACTCGTCGCATATACATCTGGAGTATAATTTTTAGTATTATGGCCTATCGCAAAATCAAAATTACTGGTACCTAATTCCAGAGAAAAAGCAAAACCATCGTCTAATATTTTAGAATAAGTGAAATGATAATTCATCATAAGGGACGAACGAGCAGACTCTAGTTTGGGGTCTAATAATTCTCCTTTGTGTATTTTATTATAAATAAATGGCGAAGAAACCTGCGCATCGAAAGATACATATCTTTTAATACCATAAAAACCATTTGTTTCCTCCTGAGCAAAAACACCTATCAAATGAATAAAACTAAAAATGAGTACTATATTTCTCATAAACTTTTTTCTATTTTAAGATTTGATAATACATTGTAATATATCGCACCTAATTTTGTTTTATTTATCTTACCTGAAAAATGATATTGCCAACTTATATTTTTGCTCATATCTTCCAAATCAATAACTACCACGTGCATCGTTGAACTTGTACGTTCATACAAATTAGCAATTAAATTAGACCCCATAAAAGGCAAACGGTACGGAATAAATAATCGTGCTATCACACCTTTAACACTTGATCTAGTTTTACTTTCAATATAGGAAAACATTAATTTTGTTGAACCATAACGTTCTTTAATATCCTCTAATTGATCATAATCTACAGGAAATAAATAATCTCCCATATCATCTTGTTGACCAAATGTCAGTAAAATATTTTTATCGTTGAAATGAGTTGTTCCTTTACTTTCTAAAGATGTTTGATCTATTATGGATAATGCAAATCCAACCATACCTGCTGATTCCATCGCTGAACCACATAACACTTGATTTAATTTCTCGCCTTTCACAAAATCATACGATCGCTCCCATCTTTTTTGTTCATAACAAATAACAACTGGCTCCACCAAAATAGCATTATCAATACCCAAATTTAAGGTTGAAAAAGTCTGTGAATTATCTGCTTCCTCATAATTTTCTGCTTCGTTATCCATTCCTCCAAAAAAATCTCCCTCTCCAAAGTCTTTTTCTGAGTATTCATCGCGATAAGTAATATATAATTGCGTAAAGTTTGTATCTGAAACGATATCCGGTATGCCATATAAATAATATTTTGTAGAATCATAATTCTCAATCTTCTCAATATTTCGCTTATTTTTTATTCTATCGTATTTCGTTTTTTTCTTGGATTCCACTATTTGTACTACTTGCTCTTTTACGAGTTTTTCGTGAGCAACTCGTAACTCTTGTAATGTCTTTGTTGCGTAATTACTTAAAACAAATTTATCTTGTGATGCAACTTTTTTTACACCTAGCTCATAAGCTGATTTGATTAAATTATCGGATGGATATTTTTTAAACAAATCGTACAACTCACGAATACCAAGAGTTAATAATTCCTCTGTTGGTAAACGATTGAAAAAATCGTACAATTGAGCAATTTCACCTTCTAAATTATCTTCATATTCTAAATCATTATCCAATTCTTTCTCATCATAACCATACATACTTCTCCCCAAAACACCTAACCATGTTTGTGCTTTCATACGTTGTAAGTAGATGGAAGTAGGATATTCTTTTTCTAAAATATAAATGGAATACATAGCATCAACATACTGATTTTCTAATAACTGTATTCTTACCGTTTCAAATCGACATATTGTTTGTATATAATCAAATGTGGTTTCACCGAAATAAGATAAATGATTTTGCCAAACGGAATCACTTTTTATTTCTTCCAATAACTGATCCTTTCGTTTTTTGATATTTGGATGTGAACTTCGGGTATCATTATCATCTTCTATAGCTTTAATATCAAATTTTTTCTTAGGAAATTTACTAATCGGTATTTGTAAATAGTTAGAGTTAAAATAAGTCTTCGGAACTTCTTGCTCATCAAATGGTAAATAAGAGTATACCAATACATCCAATGCTCCTAGTAACTCAGTTTTTGAGTATCCAGCAGACTGATACATTTTCACACCTAAACGATCTGCCTCCAACTCATTCTCTTTGGAATAATTACAAAATTCTTTTACATTCAAATGTTCTTTTTTATGCTCTAATTTATATTCATAAAATTCTACGGAATGATGCTCTGTATAATGGACAATTTCATGCGCCAAGACAAACGCTAATTGAGCTTCGTTTACTAATTGAGAAATTAATCCTGTTGTTACAAAAATAATACCTTGATCCGTTGAAAATGCATTTGATTCACTCGACTTCAAGGTGTAAAATCGTAATTTACTTCGCAAGGAATCATTATCTTTTAACAACTTAGACGCAACAGCTTGTATGTAGCGACTAATAGTATCCCCATAAATTACACGACCAGAATGCAAAACATGATACACTCCGTAATGAATCTCTTTTAAAAATTGTTCTGCATCTGTCTTTGATAAATTATCCTTCCCTTCTGATAATTCCTGCTTGATTTTCTTATAGGTCTCCATGGAAAAATCCAAGGGCATTTCCCCTTCCGAAATAATCGGTTTATAGTTATCAAAACTAATCTGTGCTTGACTTATTGATGAAACAAATAAATGAAAAAGTATTAATAAAAAAGATAAAATATACTTCATGGAAAAGACGTTATTTAATGTAAATCTAAACAACAATATGCAAATAAACAATTGAACGTGCACAACTAATCGCTACGCGTTTTAATCCACTTTTATTCTTAAGTAATTTTAATATGTTAACAACATTGAAATGAAAAACGCTTTTATCATCCTAATAACTATTGTATTCTTATTTTCAAACTCGTCTTTGAAAGCACAAAAACGTAACGATGATAAGCTTATAGGCACATTTCATCGTTACTACGAACCATCGATGAAAGCATGGCAAGGAATGGATTCTTTTGCCTTCACGTACGACAAACAAGGGAACAAAAATTCAATTACTCAATTTAATGGCGATGATTCTTTATATCCAACGGTAAAAGGTATATATACTTTCAATTCTAAGAATCAGATAAATACGCAAGAAAATTACTTTTGGGATTACGCAAATAAATCCTGGTCATTATCACCTAATAGTAAAAGCACATACTCATACAATAACGCTGATAGTTTAATTTCTATTTTAACTGAAACGCTTGACTCAATTACATGGATAAAAAACTCTAAAACGGATTACAACTACGATGGAAACAATAACAGAACTCAAGAATTAAATTCTTTTTGGGATACAATTACTAAAAAATGGTCAAACGAAGGATGTCAGAAAATTACAATGACTTATTCAAAGAACAAATGCGTATCAAAGACCTATTATACTTGGGATACTAATTCAAAACAATTCAATCAATCTTCAAACTATTTCTATACGTACAACTCTGCAGGAAATTTAGAAACAAATATTAATCAAATCTGGGACGGAGTTAATGCTTGGCACAACTCTACAAAAGATTCAATAGTTTACGATAATAACAATGTAAAATTAGAAGAATTCGGTTTCAACTTTGACGATGTAAAAACAAAAAAATGGTTCCTTACGTTTAAATACAGTAATACAATAAATGTAAACAATCAAATAAATCAAACACTTTTAACCTTTTGGAACTCGAAAATAAATAGTTTCCCAATCGACGAAAACGCAAGACAAATCACTTTCAATTACAACAAAAACAACAATGTAAAAACTATTTTCGATAAACGCTACGACACTATTGCCAAACAATTTGTTGATTACAATGAAGACTATTTCTATTACGAAATAGATACTATCAATTTAGCGATTATCAAAGTTAAAGAACCAAATGAAATCAAAGCATACCCAAATCCTTTCATTGATAAACTTCAGATTAAAACAAATTTCATTCTAAATGATAATGCAAAAATCAATTTAATAAATAATATAGGAGAAACAATTAACGTTGAAATGGAACAAAAAAACAATGAAATTACAATTTACACAAATACTTTAGCTAAAGGAATATATATTCTTCATCTTGAAAATAAAGAGTCATCTTACTTAACTAAAATAATTAAGTTGTAAAATGAAACTTTTCACTCTAGTTTCACTCTTTGTTATTCTAAGTTTTCATAGCCATTCGTGTACTACTTTTCTTATTTCAGGGAAGTACACACAAGATGGAAAATCTTTACTTTTCAAAAATAGAGATGCTGCTGAAAATCAAAATGCATTAGCCTATTTTAACGACGGTAAATACCCATACCTCGGTCTTGTAGATGGTAATCATGAATCTAAAACAATGGTCTGGGGAGGTTATAATTCTAAAGGATTCGCTATTATGAATTCTGCAGCTTTCAACAACAATATCGGAGACACCTCCAAATTCATTGACCAAGAAGGTATCATAATGAAAAAGGCACTGATGACCTGTGTTACTCTTAAAGACTTTGAAAACTTATTGAATTCACTTCCTAAGCCTTGGGGTCTCGATGCTAACTTCGGTGTAATTGACGCGTATGGCGGTGCTGCGTTTTACGAAACTGGAAATCATGACTTCCAAAAATTTGATGCAAACGACCCTACTATCGCTCCTGATGGATTACTCACTCGTTCCAACTTTTCTACACGTTCCGACGTAACGAAAGGTTATGGAATTTGCAGATACAATACTGCACAAGCAGTTCTTCAAAAAGCAGTAAAAGACAAAACGCTTACACCCCAATTTATTTTCAATAACCTATCACGAAATCTTACACATGACATCACTAAAACAGACCTAACTAAAAACCTACCGATCAATAAACAAACAGTCGACATGCGATTTTTTATTGATTACATTCCTAGAAACAATACAACTTCTGCACTTGTAATTGTAGGCGCTAAAGATGAAAAACATATACACGAAACTATGATGTGGACAATTTTAGGCTTCCCTTTAACATCTATTGCAATCCCTTCTTGGTTAGCTGGTAATAATGAAGAACTCCCTAACTTAGTCAAACTTCAATCCAACAATACCTCACAAATATGCACCGCTGCATTAAAAATGAAAGCCGAATGTTTTCCTTTGACCTACGACAAAGGATACAATTATATTGATTTATCCAAAGTAATCAATCAGGAAAAAACAGGTTATATGCAACAACTACAAATTATCGAAAAGGAAGTATTTCGTCAAACGAATGTATTTATTCAGGAATTAGAAAAAGGAATAAAGAATTTAAACGACATTTCTAATTTTCACCTACAAATTGATAATTATATTAGAAAAGCATACAAGGAAATCCTGAATATTGAATTAGAACATTAATTCATATCATCCAAGCGCTACATCCAGTATCATCATCACCAAAAAACCTCCGATAAATCCTAACACAGCTATATCAGTATATTTATCCCGTTGGGTTTCGGGAATCACTTCTTCTACCACAACATAAATCATTGCTCCAGCAGCAAATGCCAATGCAAAAGGTAAAATAGGTTGCATATACACAACTGCCAACGCTCCAATTACTCCTGCAACAGGCTCAACAATTGCTGACAACTGTCCGTACCAAAAACTTTTTCTGCGACTCATACCAATTCTTCGAAGTGGCATCGCAACTGCAAATCCCTCAGGAAAATTTTGTATACCAATTCCAATAGCCAACGCTATTGCCGCAGGAATAGTTGCTCCATCGATACCTAAAGAAGCCGCTCCAAATAAAACACCTACAGCTAAGCCTTCTGGAATATTATGAAGTGTAATAGCTAGTACTAATAAAATGGATTTATGTAATTGCGTCTTTGCACCTTCTTTCTCATTGTCTTGAAAATTAATATGCAAGTGTGGCATGACCTTATCTAAACCATATAGAAACATCGCACCCAACGCAAATCCTACAGCAGCAGGCATCCACTTCATGGTAGGGTACATCTTTTCAGACATCTCAATCGCTGGATTTAACAAAGACCAAAAACTAGCAGCTACCATGACTCCTCCTGTAAATCCTAACATTGCATCTAACACAGCACGATGCATCGTCTTAAAGAAAAAAACCAAGGAAGCACCCATTGCAGTCAAAAACCACGTAAATGTTGTAGCCAATAATGCTGCAAACGTTGGATCAATCGAACTAAAATAATTTTCTATTTCTTTCATAATCATATCTTCCCACCTCAAGATGGGACAAAGGGAGGTGAAACGATTGTATTTAAAAACAAAATTAACCATTTTAAATCATATCCAACATTAAATTAGGGTTTTAGATATTTGAAATTAAGTTTTAACAACTTTTTTTACACCAAAAAAAGTAAGTCCCTAATTTCTACCTATATTTGTCAAAAAATTATACAAAATGGCAACTAACAGAACATTTACAATGTTAA
>CANGOA010000077.1 GCA_947455255.1 Flavobacteriia bacterium
GTCAAAAACAATAAAAAACCAAATTTTAGTTTCAAAATCATACTTTTTCCCATTTTAAGAATGTAAAAATATGTTAAAAAACACATTAATCACAATAAACTTATTATTAATACGTTAACAAATCCTTGCGTTTCAGGCAAAAAACTAAAGGCCAATCGGTTAACATTATTTAGAATAAAATAAATTATTACCTAGGTAACGGAGATGTGTCAATTTTGTAAAATCTACACGAAAAAATAATTTTCAAAAAAATTCTTTTTAAAACGAAAAATTGATTGAAAACTTGATTATTTTCGTCTACGGAAGAAATTTCCTTACCTTCGTTATATGAACCAAACCCTCGGTAAAGAGTATAAACTGTGTAGCCAAAAGATCATCGAACAGATTTTCGAAGAAAAACGTACAGTGAAACAATTTCCGTTTGTGATTAATTATAAGTTTACCGAACTTCCTTCAACCAAGCCATTTCAAATTGTCATTTCTGCGCCAAAACGTATTTTTAGAAAAGCACATGATAGAAACAGAATCAAACGCTTATGTCGTGAAACCATACGAAAAAACAAATACATACTCGAAGAATATTTAATAGAACAAAACAAACAAATCGCACTATTTTTTGTCTATACCAACAAAGAAGAAATGGAATACGAAGTACTTTTCAAAAAAACAGAACAACTCTTCAAAAAACTAATCACAGAAATTGATATTAAATAATAATCGAAGCCATAAAATGGCCATTAATAAAGATTAAGTAGAAAATAAATGGAAAGCAGCGTAGTCAAACCCTTGTTTGAACCCAGCCTTCTAATTTTTAGTATAAAAATTAGTGAAAGGCGTTTGTGAGTTTGGGTGCAGACAGCGTAGTGAAATTTAATTTTCAAATAATCTTTATTCAGGCCTAGCCTTTTTTGGCTCCACCTTTTTTTGGCAATGACCGCAAAGCAGCAACGAAGTTAAAAAAAGGTGGAATAAATTAAAATACAAGAATTAACTTTTAACTTTCCATTTAATAGAAATAAGTAATTTAGAACTTCAAAAAAATTAGGTAATGCAAAAAACGATATACTTTCTACTTTTAACTTTCTACTCTCTAACTGTTAATGCTCAATCCAACGGATTCGAACTTATCAAAGGCATGGAATTGATGGATCTTATCTATCAAAACCTAGAAATGCATTATGTCGATGAACCAAAACCGGGGAAACTTTCTAAAGTTGCTATAGACGCAATGCTAAAAGAACTAGATCCGTACACGGTTTACTACCACGAGGCAAACATGGAAGATTACCGTATGATGACCACTGGTCAATATGGAGGAATTGGTGCATTAATTCGTAAAATTGATAATTGCATCTACATTTCCGAACCGTATGAAGGAAACCCTGCGCAAAAATCTGGTTTAAAAGCTGGCGATAAAATCATCACCATCGACGGAAAAGACATGTGTAACAAACCTTCCGACGATGTTTCCTCCGCACTAAAAGGTCCAAAGGGAACTACCATTCAAGTAAAAGTGTTACGAGATGGAAAAGAACTAATCATTCCTATTACCCGCGACGAGATCAAAATTCCAGATGTTCCGTATGCAGGTATCATACAAAACAATATTGGATACATCAAACTAAATAGTTTTACACAAACAGCTTCTGAAGAAGTAATCAAAGCATTCAAAGAACTGAAAGTAAAAGGAATGAAAGAATTGATTCTCGACCTACGTGGTAATGGTGGTGGATTACTAATCGAAGCAGTGAAAATTGTAAATATGTTTGTGCCAAAAGACCAGTTAGTAGTTTTTACAAAAGGTCGAATTCAAGACGAAAACAAAGTCTATAAAACAACGGATGAACCATTAGACTTAACAATACCTTTAGTTGTTTTAATCGACGATGGTTCAGCTTCTGCAAGTGAGATTGTATCTGGCAGTTTACAAGATTTAGACCGTGCAGTAATTATAGGCACAACTTCGTATGGTAAAGGTTTAGTACAACGTACATTCGACCTAAAATATGGTTCTAAAATGAAATTGACGATTGCTAAATATTATACGCCTTCTGGTCGATGTGTACAAAAATTAGAATACTACGAAAAAGCAGAAGGAGAACGACCTCACGCTATTGCAGATTCCTTGATCAAAAAATTCAAAACAACGAATGGTCGTGAAGTAATTGATGGTAGAGGAATCGAACCAGATGTAAAAATTACAGAAAAAGAATTTAGTCGACTTACAGCAATGTTGGTAAATAAGAACTTGATTTTCAACTATGCTACTCATTATGCAAATACGCATACAAGTATTCCAGAAGCAGGAATGTTTAGTTTGTCAAACGAAGAATACGAAGAGTTTAAAAAATTAGCTGTCAAAGATACTTTTGATTATTCTACAGCATCCGAAGAAATGCTTCGTAAAATGCGTAAAACTGCAGAAGAAGAAGGTTATTTTGAAGATTCTAAAACGGAATACGAAGCATTATTTAAAAAACTAACTCCTTCTAAAAATAGTGATTTAGAAAAATTCAAAACAGAGATTAGTAACATCCTTGAAAACGAAATTGTTTCTCGCTACTATTACCAAAAAGGAAGAACAATTCACGCATTTAAAACGGATAATTTTGTAGATAAAGCGAAAGAAATATTACAAAATCCGAAAGAGAGACATAAGATTTTGAAAAAATAGCCGTTGAATGTACTATGTTGCTTAAGAATACTTCCCCTAAAAACATTCAAATACTTAGTGTAATTGGATGTCTTTTTGTGATGTTTGGATTATTATTCGGTAAAGCCATCTTATCATTAAGTACAGCATATCTAATACTTATTTTGATTCTTTCTGGAAATTACTCCCAAGGAATTGCTCGACTCAAAGAAAATCGAACACTTCACGTTTTCCTCCTATTTATTTTATTTTATATTGCTTCATTCACTTGGTCTAATAACCTAGAGGCAGGTTTGTCAGACCTAATTTCAAAAGCTAATTTAATCTTACTTCCAATTACTTTGGTGGCACTTCCACCTGTAACTAAAAATAACAAAACAATACTACTTCGAATATTTACTGGATTCGTATTAGTAGCAAGTATAATCAATTTTGTCACTTATCAAATAACTTATTCACCCGACAAAGACATTCGGACAATGTCACTCTTTATATCACATATCCGATTTTCACTTTTTGGAATATTTGGAATATTTATCTTAGCATATCAAAAAACTACTAATCTATATCTTAAAATAATTAGTTATCTCGCTATCGCATGGTTATTATATTACACCTATTATGCGCAAGTTCTCAGTGGAATACTAGCACTATTAATTTGTTTAATTAGCATGTCAATATATGAACTAAAATCATCAGTAAAATGGAAAAAAATTACTTCCATTTTATTTTTAGTTTCAACTATATTTTTAATTATTGCTAGTGTTATAAATTTTAATGATTTAAACACTAAAAAAAAGGAAATTAAAAACTATTTAAAACACACAAAATTAGGCCATAATTACATGCATGACACTTTATCTAATGCATTAGAAAATGGCTACCCTTTAGACTGCTTCATAAATAAGGAAGAATTAGATAGTACATGGAAAACGAGATCCAAAATCCCACTAAATTCATATACAAAAAATGAGTACCGTTACTATACCGTTTTGGTTCGTTACCTTACTTCAAAAGGACTATCAAAAGACGCTGAAGGTGTCAATAAGTTAACACAACAAGACATCAAAAATATTGAACAAGGAATACCGACAATTTTAGCACTTGAATCGGGATTAAAAAAAAGAATCTACGAACTTCAATACGAATTAAACAGTCAACAAGATCCAAATGGTCATAGTTTACTTCACCGTATCGAATATTGGAAAACAGGTTGGTCCATTATCAAACAACACTGGATCATCGGAACAGGCATCGGAGATTACAAAACCGCATATCAAGAAGCATACATAAAATCGAAGTCAGTACTCGAACCTAAAAACCGTTTAGAAAGTCACAATCAATTTCTTGGTATTTTAGTCGCTACTGGTAGCATTGGTCTTATATTATTCATAATTCACCTAATTTATACTTTCCGAACATTCGCAAAAAACAAAAACAAACTTGCGATACTTTTTTTCATCATCTGCATTGTTTCCTTCCTTGTCGAAGACACACTCACCACATTAGCAGGAATGAGCTTCTATGGTTTCTTTTTTGGATTGTTCATTAACAATGATCAATATAAAAATTATGTAAAAAATATATAACCGAAGTAAGTCATTGTCGCATTATTTTACCTTTACAAAACTAATCGCCTCTTCTCCAGACCCTTTCTGAACCCTTAACAAATAATTCCCTACCTTAATTTCTGAAAGATCCAACGGTAATTTATGTACATCCTCATTCAATGTCGCTTCAAAAACAACCAATTGCTCCTGCCCTAACATGGAACAAACCGAAACTTTTACAAACTCATTTTTCGTCGAAATACGTAAAGTTGCCACATCTATCGCTGGATTTGGATACATCAAAGTTTTCAATCCATCATCAGAATATTCTTCCAAATTTAGTGTACACCCTCCAATAATGTTGTGATACTTCACTTCGTGCGTAAACATTTTTTGAATTTCAATAGGAGAAACCTCAAACCAATCACGAAGAATAGAGGCATAAACATCCCTAAAGTCAACCTGCATAGGCACTCCTGCTTGATCTTGAATTTGATCTGAAATTACAGGATTAGATCCATAAATTGGTGTTTCTAAACAAGAACCAAATAAAAACAAAGGTGCTGCATCGCCATGATCGGTTCCATAACTTGCATTAGAAGCTATTTGTCTTCCAAACTCAGAAAAAGTCATTCCCGCTACTCTTTTCTCTATTCCAAGTAATGAAATATCATCTTGAAATGCTTCGATAGCATCAGATACTGTTTTTAATAAATTTGCATGATTACCAAGTGTTGTATCTGTGGAAGTTACCTGAGAATCATGGGTGTCAAATCCAGCAATATTTACAACATAAACCGATGTTTGCAAACCTCCTGTAATCATTTGCGCAACATACTTTAATTGAGTTGCTAGACTGTTTTTTGGATCATATTTAGTAGATAAATTTTTACCCTTCTGAGCAGCCTCAAGTACCCGTGAACCATATTTATTTGTTTGAGCGATCATTGTACTCAAAAATTCCATATGTCCTCCATAATAAGTTCCATCATTAGCTGCAGAAGACAAAGAAACATTAACAGCATCATTAGGATTATTAACAGTATGAGAAAAATTACCTAATAAACCTTGACAGGTAGCAGAAACTTCATAACCCATACTGATTGCAAAAGGATCTTTTTGGATATCATTTGGGTAGCCCTCTGGAAAACCTGGGTGTTCACTATCTAGTTTTCTACCTAGCCATCCTGAAGTAACGGCTGGATTTAAATCTCCACTTGTCCAAATATCAGTTGATCGAAAATGGGATCGATTTTGCTCTGGATACCCAACATTCTGTATTACTGACAGTTTACCTAGTTGAAACAATTTAGCCATTCCTGACATGGATGGATGAAAAGCATTTTTTGGTGTAACCTGTAATAATTTATTTTCTGGAAGTATTATATTCGTACGTTGTTTTACCAAATTTGAATAATAATCCATAGGTATTACTGAATTTAAACCATCATTTCCACCGTTCAAACGAATTAATACCAATACCTTGTCTTCTACTCCTCTTTTAATCGTAAATAGGTTTTCAGTAACGGCCGCATAACTATAATTTTTAAACACAAAAGGTATAGTCAATGAAGCAAGTGCAGATTTTTTAATAAATTTTCTTCTTTCCATAATATTAATCCTTATATGGTTTGAAATTCTGGTAATTTAAACAAAGTATCTAGGGTTAATCCTACACGAAACATTAATGCCTTTTTCATTGTATCATCTGTCGGATTATTTAAATATTGTGAATATTGTTTTGTCCACTCAAAATCAGGTAACCCATTCGTTAATATCATTTTCAATTTTGTTTTTTCTTCAAGTGTTAATCCTTTTGGACAATATAATAATGCCAAATCATCAATCACTTGGACTGGATCTGAAGGTGAAGATAAACCTTGAATAAAAGGAATTAATGCAATCTGCCAATATTTTGTATTATCTACTTTTGATTTAAATTGATCAGTCAATGTCAATGCGGAAGAAATTATAAATCGAAGATTTAAATAACTTGAATTTATCCACAATCGTGAATAATTAGGTGCTTGATAATAGGCTGGCCAACCTCCAACATTAGGTGGACGAAAATAATTCATTCCCATAACAGCACAAATACCACCTAATTGTCCATAAAAATCATAGTTGATTTGAGTTGTATAATTTAATTGTGAACCCGTACTATTTAACATAGAAAAAACTAATTCCAATGGATTCTTTATTATTGTACCCCTATTTGAAACATCATAAAAATGAGCACTCGTAAGTAACGCTCTAACTACAGGTTTTGTGTCGTAATTATTAGCAATTAAAAGCTGAACTAATGGATTGATAACAGTAGTTTGAACTGATGTAGTAATGTCATAATTTACAAACCATCGATACATTTTTTTACAAATAAACTGTGCAGCATGATCTGTCTCAAATAATAAATCTATATAATTTGCAAACTCATTCTCATTAGCATTTACTATCACTTTATTTCCTAATCTATTCGATAAAGTTTTAGTACTAGTTTCATGTTTACTAGGTATAAACGTAGCATAAACAGAAGTACTTGTATTACTTTGAATACCATCAACTCGCCATCCAGTTAATATTTTGGCAGCTTCTTTGATATCTGCTTCCGTATAATTTGTATAATCACCTTCACCAACTTGTTCGCCCTTGCCAACTGTGAAAAGTTCTAACAATTCACGAGAATAATTTTCATTTGGACTATTTTTGGTATTAGAATTTCCATTTAAAAATTGAAGCATACTTGGCTCAATCGTAATCTTTTTTATTAAATCCTTAAAATTTCCTAACGAATTATCTCTAAGTAATTTAAAATAGAAATAAGTGGCTCTCGCATCACTACTATATTCAACAGCAAAATGATTTTGCCAAAACAAAGTCATTTTTTCATGTATACTAAAAGTCTCATTACTAATATTTTTTATACCCCAACCAGACAAGGATTCATTTCGAGCATTTTCAGCCTCTTGTGGATTAATTGCAGGAAAAATTGAATTTACCCATGTTTCTCCTAATGAAACAACAGTTTCTTTATCACTAATTGAAACGGGTGGTGTTGTTACTGGTAAAATGAGTAATTCATCAATTACGGCTTCTAATCCCTTCTGCTTAGCATATTGAATTTGATTAAATGTGGGTCCAAATAAGGTTCTTCGCAATAAATGTGCAGCAACTTGCTCATCCCACGAACCAGAAAAAGCTTCTAAAGCCATTGTGTAAATATTAGTCGTTTAAGAACTTAATATTACGTATTAATCCTGATTTTTTGGTTCTCTTAACAGCACTATTTTTAAAAAGTGCAGAAAAAACTTCATCCGTTAAATCTTTCCAATCATTTTTGGATAAATCTAAAAGTGAAGCTGTTGGTGAAAATAAAGGTTCTGAATGTGGTTTCGAAAATCGATTCCATGGACAAACATCCTGACAAATGTCACAACCAAAAACCCAATCATTCAATTTCCCCGTAAATTCAGCTGGAATAATTTCATCTTTTAATTCAATAGTCAAATACGATATACATTTTGAACCGTCAACTACATAAGGTTGAACGATCGCATCGGTTGGACAAGCATCTATGCAACGCGTGCAGTTTCCACAATAATCTTTAATTGGTCCATCTTGTATTAACTCTAAATCCAAAATCAATTCAGCAATAAAGAAAAAAGAACCTTTTTTAGGATGAATTATATTGCTATGCTTACCAACCCAACCTAAACCTGATTTCTTAGCCCAAACTTTATCCATAACTGGAGCAGAATCAACAAAAATACGTCCATCAACATCACCAATTTCAGTTCTAATCCTCTCTAAGAAGAGTTTTAGTTTATCTTTTAATACAAAATGATAATCTGTTCCATAAGCATATTTAGAAATCTTGTAGGTATCTACTCTTTGAGTTTCCGAAGGATAGTAATTATAAATTAAAGAAACTATACTTTTGGCTCCTGGAACTAATAAACGTGGATCCAAACGCATATCAAAATGATTATCCATATAACCCATGGAACCATTCATATCAGATTTTAACCACTTTTCTAAACGAGGTGCTTCTTCTGTTAAAAATTCAGCTTTTGAAATCCCACAAAATTGAAAACCAAGTTCATAGGCAATATTTTTAATTTTAGAAGTAGATGAACTTTTAGTAAGCATAACAATTAAAACAAACCTCCTTGAATAAAGCCAATATCTCTACCAAGGTGTTTATATGCTTTTTCAGTAGCTTTTCTACCTCGTTGTGTACGAATAAGAAAACCTTCTTGGATTAAAAATGGTTCATATACCTCTTCTAAGGTACCCGCATTCTCCCCAATAGCGGTAGCAATAGTTGTTAATCCAACTGGACCTCCTTTGAATTTATCAATAATGGCAAGCAGAATCCGATTATCCATTTCATCTAAACCATAAGCATCCACATTCAAAGCTTCTAAGGCAATATCCGTAATTTCTATATCAATCTTACCTGTACCTTTTACTTGTGCAAAATCACGAACCCTACGCAACAAAGCATTGGCAATACGAGGTGTCCCACGACTACGACTTGCGATGGAATAAGCAGCTTGTTCATTTATAGGTATATTTAATAAATCCGAAGATCGTTCTACAATCGCTGTCAAAGTCTTATAATCATAATATTGAAGTCTCGCATTAATTCCAAAACGAGCTCGAAGAGGAGATGTCAATAATCCAGAACGAGTTGTTGCACCAATTAAAGTAAATGGATTTAACGAAATTTGAACAGTACGTGCATTCGGACCACTATCAATCAATATATCGATCACATAATCCTCCATAGCCGAATATAAATATTCTTCAACAACAGGACTTAATCGATGAATTTCATCAATGAAAAGAACATCTCCAGAATCTAAATTAGTAAGTAAACCAGCTAAATCACCAGGTTTATCTAAAACAGGACCGCTAGTAACTTTAAAACCAACACCTAACTCATTTGCAATAATATTTGCTAAAGTTGTTTTACCAAGACCTGGTGGTCCATGTAACAAAACATGATCCAAAGGTTCACCTCGTTGTGTAGCAGCTTGTACAAAAATTTCCAAATTTTCAACTACTTGCTTTTGACCAGCAAAATCAGTCAATTTTTTAGGACGCAATACTTTATCGTAATCGTTGTCGCTAGGCTTAACAACCTCACCACGATAATCAAATGATTCTTCTTCCAAAACAGTAGATGTAAATGATTGTACAAAAATAAAAAAGCCTTCTAACAAATGTTAGAAGGCTTCTAAATATTATAAACAGATTAATGTTCTTCTTCTCCTTCAGCTAAAGGAACAGTTTGAAGGATATAATCCTCTTCTGCACCTGGCTTAGAATAATCATAAGGCCATCTGTGAACTACAGGTAAAGCACCAGGCCAGTTACCATGTACATGCTCAACAGGAGTAGTCCATTCTAATGTATTAGATTTCCAAGGGTTTTGAACCGCAACAGGACCTCTAAAAATACTATAGAAGAAATTGAATAAGAAAATCATTTGACCTAATGCAGCAATAATAGCAAAAACAGTAATAATAACGTTTAAGTCTAACATCATTTCATACGTATTTGTATCAAATTCATTATACACAGAATAATCATAGTAACGACGAGGAGCACCAGCTAAACCAACGAAGTGCATTGGGAAGAATACTCCATAAGCACCAACTAAAGTAACCCAAAAGTGAGCATATCCTAAACGTGTGTTCATCATACGACCGTACATTTTAGGGAACCAGTGGTAAACACCAGCAAACATACCAAACACAGCAGACATACCCATTACAATATGGAAGTGAGCAACAACGAAATAAGTATCATGAACAGCTATATCTAAAGCTGAATCGGCAAGTATAATTCCTGTAACACCTCCAGTAATAAACGTAGACACTAAACCAACCGCAAATAACATACCAGGTGTAAATACGATACTACCTTTCCATAACGTAGTCAAGTAGTTAAATACTTTAACTGCAGATGGGATAGCAATTAATAAAGTTGTAAATACGAATACACTACCTAAGAAAGGATTCATACCTGTAACGAACATATGGTGACCCCATACAATAAAGGATAAGAAACCAATTGCCAAAATAGAACCAATCATTGCACGGTAACCAAATATAGGTTTTCTAGAGTTTGTAGAAATAATCTCAGAAGATAAACCTAAAGCAGGTAATAATACGATATATACCTCTGGGTGACCTAAGAACCAAAACAAGTGTTGATATAATAATGGAGAACCACCATGATTTTCTAACATCTCACCACCAACAATAATATCCGATAAATAGAAACTAGTTCCAGCTAATCTATCCATCATTAATAAAACAGCTGCTGATAATAAAACTGGGAAAGAAAGAACACCTAATATAGCAGTTACGAAAAATGCCCAAATTGTTAATGGCATTCTTGTCATAGACATACCTGTAGTACGTAAGTTTAATACAGTAACAATGTAATTCAATGAACCAATCAATGAACCTGCAATAAACAAAGTCATAGATAATAACCAAAGTGTCATTCCTAAACCAGAACCTTCAATAGCTTGAGGTAAAGCAGATAATGGTGGATAAATTGTCCAACCAGCCATAGCAGGTCCAGTTTCGATAAACAAAGAAACCAACATGATTACAGATGAACCAGCAAATAACCAGTAAGATACCATGTTTAAGAAACCTGAAGCCATATCACGTGCTCCAATTTGCAATGGAATTAATAAGTTAGAGAATGTACCAGATAAACCACCAGTTAAAAGGAAGAATACCATGATTGTACCATGAATAGTAACTAAACCTAAGTACATGTTTTCTTTCAAAATTCCACCTGGAGCCCAAGTCTCGCCTAAAAATAAAGATAAGAAATCTGAACTCTCACCTGGCCAAGCCAATTGAATACGGAATAATAAAGAAAGTAACATCGCTACTAACCCCATAAATACAGCAGTAATTAAAAACTGCTTTCCAATCATTTTATGATCTTGACTGAAAATGTATTTTGAGATAAACGTTTCCTCATGGTGATCGTGGTGATCATGAGCATCGTGATGTCCGTGTGTGTCGTGTGTTATTGCTGACATTATATTTAATTTAAAAAAATTAATTCAATTTATTTAACTGCCAATTTAGTAGAATCTGCAGCAGGTACAACTGCAGTAGAATCACTTACAATTGCAGCAGGCTTAAGATAATCATCTTTGAAAGTAGTTTTAGATTTCATCCAAGTAGCATATTGCTCTGGTGTATCTACAACAACAATCATTTTCATTTTATAGTGTGCACTACCACAAATTTTATTACACATTAAAACGTAATTAAATTTAGGGTTATCTTTTTTCTCTCTCATCTCTTTAGTAGAGATAGTTGGAGTTAATTTCATACGAGTAACTTGACCTGGTACTGTATTAATTTGTGCACGGAAATGAGGGAAATAAGCTGAGTGAATTACATCTTTAGCTCTAAAACTAATTTCGTATTCTTTTCCTATTAATAAATGTAGTGTATCTTTTTGTAAGATATCATCGTAAGCAGAAGCATCTAATTTAGCATTATGTCTTGATTTCATTTGATATAATAAACGTAACAAACGAGTCTTACGATCTAAATCCGTTTCCATTTTTTCACGATCCTCAGGAATAAACATATTTTTTGGATTATTTAATTTATTCTCCAATAATTTAATTCCTAAAACTGTACTATCTGATTTACCAAATTCCATATAACGAATAGCAGAATCTAAGGTAGCTTCTGTCAAGAGTGCTAACTCATTTTCAGCAGTTGTTAATTTATAATCGTACTTTCCTAAAACATTATCCTCACCAGAATAACGAGCAGTCCAATCAAATTGTTTTGAAAATAACTCAATACGAATTGCTTCTTTTGTAGATTCTCCTGTAATACCATTCCAAGTTTTTAATCCTAAAATGATAATCACAGCTAAAACTATTGCAGGAACAACAGTCCAAATTAACTCTAGTTTATTATCGTGTGGATAAAAATAAGCTTTCACACCTGGTTTACGGACATACTTCCAAGCAAAACCAAATAATAAAGTATTTGTTAAAAAGAAAACAGCAATAATTATTATAAAATTCAAATTTAATAACCAATCTGTATTTGCACCATGAATGGAAGCAGCTTCACCTCTTCCTGTCCAACCATACTCAGTCATCAAATAAATGAAACCAGCATAGAATAAAATCATGAACGTAAGCATCAAATTAGCATTTAATTTGTTATCACGATTCGTAATATCTTCTTCTCTTCTTCCTCTTAATTTAGAAGAAAGTTCATACAATCTTACCAATTGGGATACAGCAAGTACACCCAAAACGATTACGACAATTGTTATTAATTTAAAACTCATCTTGTTTAGTATATCAATGAATAAAAAGGATTATTAAATATCGTGGTGAATACTTTCGTCTAAGAAAGGGTGATTCACAACTGTTAATGGAGCTTTCGTCAGATTTCTTAAAATAGTTTTTAAGAAAATACCTAATACAGCCAATAATAATCCAATTTCTAAGAAACCAATTTTAGCATGTTCACCCATAGAAACAGCCATAATCATTATGTAAACATCTACCCAATGACCAACCAATACAATTGAACCAACAAATGTTAAGATACCTGCATGTCTTTTAGCATCTCTAGACATTAATAATACCATTGGGAATACAAAATTGATTAAGAACATTCCGAAGTATAAGAATTTAAAATCTTTAATTCTAGTTAAGTGGTAAGTTGTTTCCTCAGGAATATTAGCGTACCAAATCAACATGAATTGAGAGAACCATAAATAAGACCATAAGAAACTAGTTGCAAATGTCCATTTACCTAAATCGTGTATATGACTTTCGTTAACATTTGGTAAGTAACCATTTTTCTTTAAGTAAAGCGTCAAAGTTACTAATGTAATCATAGTTGTACACCACATCCCAGCAAACACATACCATCCAAATAATGTACTGAACCAGTGTGCATCTACAGACATAATCCAATCCCAAGATTGCATAGAACTAAATACTGCAAAGAATACTAAGAAAACAGCGGCTTTTTTATAATTCGTAAAGTGAATATCTGTACCACCAACTGTATCCTCTAATAAAGATCTTTTTCTAAATCCTCTATAATAGATGTAGTAAACAGATAAATAAACAACTGTTCTAACCCAGAAGAAACCTTTATTCAAATACGTTGATTTACCTTGTAAAATCTCATCGTTTTTTACAACTACATCATCCATCCAAATGTATAAATGAGCACCATCTTGTAAAGTGATAATTAATAAAGTTACAGCCATCAAGATTATACCAACTGGTAAAAAACCAGAAACAGCTTCAATAACTCTCTTTACTGATGCGTACCATCCCGTTTCAGTAGCATATTGTAATGCTAAAAAGAAAAGAGCACCTAAACCAATTCCAAAAAAGAAAAAGCTATCAATTAGTAAATTACCAGCAATACGTGTGTTCAAATTATGATCACCCATACTTGTAGCAATTCCAATACCTGTAAACAACGATCCTACGACAATTAATGTCAATGTAAGGATGTTTGCGTTTTTTGTTACTTTGAATTCCATCTTACTATCTCCTTTTATTATTTTTTAGCTGATTTTTCAACTTTTACAGAATCAGAAGTAGCTACTGTAGCTGAAGCACCATCTGCACTGAAAGTTCCGTAAGCAGCATTTTGAAACTTACGAATGTAGTGAACTAATGTCCAAATTTCTTTTTTATTAAGCAAAGAATTGTGAGCTCCCATTGCACCTTTTCCATAATAAATAGAATAGAAAATTTGTCCATCTCCTAAAGCAGTTTTATCAGCATAATTAGGAACACCTGCATAAGCACCACTTGTAACCATAGGACCATTACCGTCTCCTTTTTCACCGTGACAATGCATACAATTAGCAGCAAATAATTCTTTTCCCTTTTTAAGAATTGCTTCGGAATTAGAAGCATTTAAAATCATAGGGTTTTTATCGTTTGCAGCTTGGTTATATTCATAATCAGCCTCTGAACTTGTTGTATAGTCATATCCTACTAAACCATGTGTTGAAGCAAAAGCAGCAGATGGTTTTCTGTTGTAAGGTAACATCATTAACACATCCTCTTCGTTTGTACCATAGAAAGGAATTGTATGTTTAGGAGGAGTTAATGAGGAAGCAGTATTTTTCATATTTTCATTAATATGACCTCTTACTTCACCATAATCCACATAAGGTTCAATTGCAGGAGAACGATACATATCTGGCATGTATTCTAATCCAGCACTATCCTTGTCAGTAGAACAAGAAAACAAAATCATTCCTGTTACTGCGACTGCGGATAAATTAGCTATTATCTTAAAAATTTTATTCATCACTCTGATAAATTACTATATAATTGGATAATCTATTTAACTTCTTTTTGATCTAACTCTACGTATCCAGTTGTTTGAATTAAAGAAGTTAATTCTTCTTCCGTA
>CANGOA010000078.1 GCA_947455255.1 Flavobacteriia bacterium
TTATTAAACGAAGATGCGATTGTCATCGGAAGATTAAACTGCGACGAATTTGCAATGGGTAGTTCCAACGAAAATTCTGCCTTCGGTCCGGTGCGCAATCCACTAAATACAAACACGGTACCTGGTGGTTCATCAGGAGGTTCAGCTGCATCTGTTGCTGCAAACCTTTGTACGGTTTCTTTAGGAAGCGATACAGGTGGATCTATCCGTCAACCAGCTTCTTTTACTGGAACCTACGGAATAAAACCTAGCTATGGAAGAATTAGTCGCTATGGCTTAATCGCCTATGCTTCTTCGTTCGACCAAATTGGAGCATTTACAAATACCTTGGAAGACAATGCCTTGGTAACTGAAATTATGTCCGGAAAAGACCCAATGGATAGTACATCGACTTCCAGAGAAGTTGGTTCGTACACATTGAATTCAACAACTGAGAAAAAACGTATCGCTTACATTCAAGAAGCTTACGAAATGGATGGTATGCAACCAGAAGTGAAAGCACGTATGGATGAAGTTATCGCAACCTTAAAAGCGGATGGTCACACGGTTGAACCTGTATCTTTCCCTTATTTGGATTATATGGTTCCCACGTACTACGTACTTTCTACAGCGGAAGCTTCTTCAAACCTTTCACGTTTTGACGGTGTTCATTATGGCTATCGTGCGAAAGATGCAGTGGGTGTGGAAGCAACCTATAAAAAATCGCGTTCTGAAGGATTTGGACCTGAAGTACAACGTAGAATCATGGCAGGAACATTCGTTCTTTCGAATGAATTTTACGAAGCATATTATTCCAAAGGTCAAAAAGTAAGAAGGGTATTGCAAGACAAAACAAAGGCTATTTTCGCTGATTTTGATTTTGTATTGACTCCAACTACACCTGCGACTGCTTTTGAATTAAATGCTGTAAACGATCCAATTCAAATGTACTTGCAAGATATCTTCACAGTACACGCGAACTTAACTGGAAATCCAGCCATCTCCTTGCCATATGGAAAAGGAAACGACGGAATGCCTTTTGGTTTACAGTTGATGTCTGCTCCTTTTACTGAAAAAGCGCTATACGATTTTTCAGCTTATTTGGAAACCAAGTTTAAACTTAACTAATAAAGATGAGAGGGCTTGTATTCATACTATGTTTGATAGGCATACAATTTACCTCTCTTTCTCAAACGAGAACACCTAAACCATCGGCAAAACATCCAATGGATAGTGAGGCATTCATGAAAATGCTTGACGAAACATTGATGGATTATTATTCGAGTGTTGCGAACGATAAAAAAGTCGATTCCATCATCGATGCGTTGGAAATGGACTCAGAAAACATTGGCGAAATTTCCGACGATGAATACTGCAGACGGTTAGAAAAAATCAATGCACTCACTCCTTTTCAATTAGACTGTAACGACATCACCTTAGGAATGGTCAAATTCTTCGTGAAAAATCGTCGCGGTTTTGCAAAAATAGTATTGGGTCGCTCGAAACTCTATTTTGATTTATACGAACAAACCTTGGCAAAGTATGATATGCCGATTGAACTTAAATTTTTATCTGTAATTGAAAGTGGATTGCGTCCGCAAGTAAAATCACCTGCTGGAGCTTTAGGTTTATGGCAATTCATGTATGGTACAGGAAAAATGTATGGGTTGACGGAAAACTCGTACATCGATGATCGTATGGATCCAGTAAAAGCGACTGAAGCAGCATGTAAATTCTTGAAAAAACTTCATGGCATTTATGGCGATTGGAATTTAGCTTTAGCTGCCTATAATGCAGGACCAGGAAATGTGAACAAAGCCATTCGTCGATCAGGAGGAAAAAGAACCTATTGGGAAGTACGACCATTCTTACCAAGAGAAACACAAGGATATGTTCCAAATTTTATCGCTGCTGCGTATTTATTGACATATCACAAAGAACATAACATCAAACCTGCACCCGCAAAAAATACTTTTTATCAATTGGATACCATTTGTTTATCTAAAGGTATGCACATGTCAACGATAGAAAAATTAACTTCGTGGTCGGAAGATGAAATAGCAGCGTTAAATCCAATCTATAAAACGCGCTATATTCCTGGAACTGAACCTAAACAATGTATCACAGGTCCATTTTCAGAAATCGGAAAATTAGTGTCTTTTGGAGATTCTTTATATCGCTTAGAGAAGTTTATTTATTCTCCGAAACCGAAACCAATTGAAGTTATCGATTCATCAAAACTTATTTTTGATTCTACTGGAACTGTAGTTCCACCTGTTGTAAAACCTGTAACTACAGATAAACCTGTGACCATTTGGCATCGTGTGGCTCGAGGAGAAACATTACATAGCCTATCTGTAAAATATGAAGTTTCAATCGAAGATATCAAAAAATGGAATTACTTGAGAAGTAACACCGCACCGCTTGGAAGAAACTTAAAAATTATTAAGACAGGAAATGCAACAACCGTAGTAACGACAACCTCAACGACTTCCACTGTCGTTTCTGAAAAACCAGTAATCAATAAACCTGTTGTTGAGCCTAAAGTTGTTGAAACAATTGAAACTGAAGAAGAAGTTACCAAACCTTTAGTTGTAACACCATCACAACCTGTAGTTTTTGATTCAATCGTTACTATTTACCATACTGTTTCGCGTAATGAATCCATTGAAACAATCGCTGAACGATACAATGTAACCATGGAAAACATTAAAACGTGGAATGGATTAACTTCTTCTTGGGTGAATTTAGATCAGAAATTGAAAATATTAATCAATGTAAAATTAATTCAACCAGAATTAGGAGGAAAACAAAAACCTGCAGAACGCGTAAAACCAATCGAAAAGAAACGTTTCTACACGGTAAAACCAGGTGATATGTTTATCAAAATCGCTGAAAATCATTCATTAACTCCCGAAGAACTTCACGAATTAAACCCAAAATCAGATCCGAACACAATACGTGTCGGTGAGATTTTACGTGTGAAATAATTACCCTATGACTCCGATTTCTGCCGTCATTATTACCTTTAACGAAGAAAAAAACATTGGTAGATGTTTGGCTTCATTACAAGGAATTGTAGAAGACATTGTAGTTGTAGATTCATATTCCAATGACAAAACTGAAGAAATTTGTAAGCAATACAATGTGCGTTTTGTACAACATGCTTTTGATGGTCATATCGAACAAAAAAATTGGGCAATTACACAAGCTAAGTACCCGCATGTACTTTCTTTAGATGCAGATGAAGCCTTAGATGATACGCTGAGACAATCCATTTTAAACGTAAAATCTGACTGGAAAAACAATGGTTATACTATGAATCGATTGACCAACTACTGTGGTTCGTGGGTACATCATTGTGGATGGTATCCTGATACTAAATTACGCTTGTGGGATTCGCGTCTCGGGAGTTGGGGAGGTGATAATCCACATGATAAATACGAACTTCATCATGAGTACAATCAAACAAATCATTTGAAGGGTGACATACTACATTATAGTTACTACACATTAGAAGATCACTATAAACAAGTGACCTATTTTACAGATATCTTAGCGAAAGCGCAATACAAAAAAGGAAAAAAAGCTCCTTTAATTGTTTTACTATTTAGTCCAGTAGTCAAATTCATAAAAGATTACATCATCAAAAAAGGATTTTTAGATGGAAAGGTTGGTTTTCAAATTTGTAGAATATCCGCCTATGCAACCTTTACAAAATATCGCAAACTTCGTAGGTTACATCAAACAAAAGGTGTATCTTTAAGTAAATGAAACTCCTAGAAATCCATAATAAAACCATCTTAATCAGTCGCACCGACAGTATTGGAGATGTTGTGCTTACCTTACCTTGTTGCGTATGGTTAAAACGTCACTTTCCAACCTGTAAAATCTTATTCTTAGGAAATAGCTATACAAAACCAGTACTTGCATGTCTACCTGAAATAGATGAGGTGATTGATTGGAAGGAAGTCGAATTATTACCCCTACAAGAACGCGTTCGCTTTTTCAAAGAAAAAAACATTGATACAGCAATTCACGTTTTTCCAAACAAAGAAATAGCAAGTTTATTACGTCGTGCACAAATACCTCATCGTATTGGTACTTCACACCGAGTATTTCATTTATTGACGTGTAACATTCGACCTAATTTCACACGCAAAAATTCTGAATTACATGAGTCTCAACTCAACTTTGAATTGCTTAGAAACTTGGGTGTAAAATCTATTCCAAGTATAGAAGAAAACACCGCATATTTAACTTCATTTCAAGCACCAAATATCGAATTACCAAGAGAAATTGCTGCTTTCCTTTCGTCTGGTAACAAAACCATCCTTCTCCACCCTAAATCTCAAGGAAGTGCTGTGGAATGGGGTGTTTCTAATTATGTTACTTTAGCAAATTTATTAGTTGAACAAGGAATACAAGTACTATTTACTGGAACAGAAAAAGAAGGAAATTTATTCCGTCAACAGATTCCAGTTCATCCATTGATTTTAGATTCCACAGGAAAATTATCCTTAGATCAATTGATTCGTTTAATCGCAGATTCAGATGGCTTAGTTGCTTGTTCTACAGGACCTCTCCATATTTCAGGAATCCTAGGAAAAAAAACAGTTGGATTATTCTCGCCACGTAAACCGATTCACCCAGGTAGATGGCGTGCTTTAGGAGAGAATGTTACTATTTTAGTAAATGATGAGGCGTGCCCCACGTGTAAGAAAAAACAGGTCTGTAACTGTATCGAACACATTGATGTTCTACGTGTCTTAGAGTCACTCCTACATGCGTAATTTTCCAAAACATTGGTTAGTCGCTTTTGCTGGTGCATCATTAAGTATCGGAATTACATCACACTATCAACTCGGAAATCTAGAAGCAAATGGTTTTTTGACATTTTTAGGGATCTTTGTAGTCTATAATCGCTATCTATTCGTTGAAAAAGCTAGACCTAACTACATCAAAGGTTTCATGATTCTGTTAATCATCTTAGCACTAGGATTGGCTATTCAATATGCCGCAAATTCAGTTGCGATACTTTTATTAGTACTTTCAGGAACTATAGGAGCAGCTTATTCCTTTAAAATAAAACCCACCTCCTTATCCATACGTGACATACCTTTTTTTAAAATAGGTATAGTTGTAAGTGTATGGACCTTTGTATGTTGTGTTTTTCCTTGGTTAAATTCTCCAAACAAGCCATCATTTTCACCATTCTTACTTTGGCATTTTGTGTACATTTTTGCGATAGCTTTAGCATTTGATATTCGTGATGTTGCGCTTGATCACCATGAACGTAAAACATTACCTCAAGTAGTTGGAATCAAGACATCGAAAATTGTTGTAATTGCTTCCCTTTTATTATTTCTTGTTGTTTTTAAATCGTTAAACGTTAGTCCTACACACCAAGATTTAACATACATTGCGATTTTTGTCCCGATGGTAGCACTTTTTATACAAAAAGATATTTCACCAAAAGTCTATGGTATTCTTTTAGAAATGTCCTTGTTAATCTTAGGAATTAGTTACTTTAGCTTGTAATTAGATAAATTTCAGTATATTAACAAAAAATATTAATATGCATAAAATAATTACCTCCGTTATCTTACTTTTCATTTGTTCAACACTTTCATTTTCTCAGGAAAACTCGAGCTTGAATCCTTGTATCTCGGAATTCGAAAATGATCAAATCATGAAAGAGGTTCAAGAAAATGTAAAACGTTTAAATCTGGATCAACTAGGATCAACTAAACGTGCTAGACCTTCATTTAGTTGGCCGTTACGAGCTATTGATTCATGGAAAGACGCAAGTTATTATTGCATATCAGCCAATGTTGATCAAAACACAACAACTGGTCAAATTCAAGACTGGAATTGTGGAACTAACACCTATGACGGACATCACGGAACAGACATATCCATTTGGCCATTTAATTTTTATAAGTTAGATAACGACATTGTTGAAGTAGTTGCTGCTGCCCCAGGTACAATTGTTGCTAAGCACGATGGCGAATTTGATAAAAACTGTAATGCTACCAACCCTAATGCAAACTATGTGGTTATCATGCATACTGATAAATCTGTTGCCGTTTATTTTCACATGAAGAAAAACTCGATCACGCTAAAAGATGTTGGAGCAACGGTAGTCGTTGGAGAAAAATTAGGAATTGTAGGAAGTTCTGGTAGTTCATCAGGACCTCATTTACACTTTGAAGTAAAAACAGATTTTAGTAATAGTACAAGTTACATCGATCCATTTTATGGAACATGCAACAAACTAACAGATGCATCTTGGTGGATAAATCAGAAACCTTATAAAGAAACTGGAGTAGTCCGAGCGAGTGTTCATACAACGGACATCGTATTCCCAACCTGTCCTGGTACCGAAGTAATCAATGAAAGTCATGTTTATTCCAATCCATTTCAAGGAGCGGGCTTATCTCCTGGATATGCTAAATTTTATATGTTTTTACGGGATGAAGTAACGAACTTAAATGCGGATTTAAAAATTTTGAATCCTGACAAATCGGTATTTACAACCTGGACCTATACGAGTGCTTCAGATAGTAAGAACAAAACAATGGGCTATTCCAAGAAACTTCCAACGGTAGATGGAAAATACACATTTGTCGTAACCTACAATAATACAACAAGTTCGTATGATTTTACTGTTGGCGATGGGAATACACCTACCACAGGCATTTACGAATCACTGAATGAACATGAATTTCTAGTTTATCCGAATCCATCCCGTGGAAATTTTACGATTGAACTAAACGATAACGATCAGCAAAGCATTGAACTCACTGATGATCTAGGTAATACAATTGGCACTTATAATTTGCATGAAGGAAAAAATGTAATCACAGAAAAATTAGAAGCAGGAATTTACTTTATACAACAAAAAAACACGAACTTTATTCAAAAACTAATCATAGAATAATTCATAATCTAGATATGGCTTTAATAAAAGAATGTAGAGGCTTTTCACCAAAACACGGAGAAGACTGCTGGTTTGCAGAAAATGCAACAATTGTAGGTGATGTTACGATGGGTGACCAATGTTCCGTTTGGTATTCTGCGGTAGTACGTGGTGATGTCAATTCCATCACTTTTGGAAATAAAGTAAATATCCAAGATGGGGCTGTGATTCATGCTACCTATGAAAAAACAAAAACAAATCTAGGTAATAACGTTTCAGTAGGCCACAATGCATTGGTACATGGATGTACTGTTGAAGACAACGTATTAATCGGTATGGGTGCGATTGTGATGGATAATTGTTACATCGAATCGAATTGTATCATTGCTGCAGGAGCTGTTTTATTAGAAGGTACACGCGTTGAAGCTTGGAGTGTATATGCCGGAGTTCCAGCTAAAAAAGTAAAAACACTTTCTCCAGAACTTTTCAAAGGAGAGGTACAACGCATAGCGGATAACTACGTGATGTACGCTGGATGGTTTAAATAAAACTTTTTTCCCCCTTTGGAGGGGGATTAAGGGGGAGGACACTAAAAAACTATAACAATTTTAAGATGAATGACATCATAACCAAACAAGACGTTGAACATCTAGTAGATACGTTCTATGGACGTGTTCTTGCTGACGAAAGTCTAGCGCCATTTTTTAAAAATTTGGACTTTAAAGCACACATGCCTAAAATGGTTCATTTTTGGTCTTTTGTGTTATTGGATGAAGCAGGATATACAACAAACGTGACTGATAAACATATGCATATGCCATTAACACCCGCGCATTTTGAACGTTGGGTTGCATTGTTTCATGGAACGGTGAATGAACTTTTTACGGGGGAAAAAGCGGAAATGGCAAAACAACGAGCTAGTTTAATTGCGTGGACTATACAGAATAAAACTGGGGTTAAATAGTTAATGTTAAATTATATATGATTAAAAATCAGGTTTTTATATTTTTAATTGTTAGTCTTATCTCATTCATAGCTGGAGCTCAAGACCAGCGAAAATCAAAAGGTGATGGAGGAATAGGATACACTGGTTTAGACTACATATTAGGATATCAGTATCAAAAACATCATACACTCGAATTTGGAATTGCCTATGGAACAAGAGGAGAAGAACTTGCCTCCCTTTTTTACGGAAATATACATTTATGCGGAGAAGTGTTAGCAAACGGAAATAGAAATATTTATGCACTCAAGTCTGGTATTTCAGCGACATTTATATTTCTGACTGTTGCTGGACAATTTATATATTTCTCAGATTTTAATAAATCCTCTTTTGCTTTCAGACCAGAGATTGGTCTATCATTATTTGGATTTATCGACCTAAATGTAGGTCGAAATATTGTTTTTACTAAAGACGACCCTCTTAATGTCAATTCTACAGCTTTTATCTTACGATTTACAATTGGGAAATCAAGCAGAAAAATGTTTTAATATCGCGTATATCAGTTTTGCTCAATTACCTTTAAGACACATATAGAAATGTTTAATTTATATGTCTAAGCAAGGTTACGTAACTTAAAACGAACACGATCAGCTACTTCTAACTTCACCTCAGCCCCAATTATCAACGCTCGGTTATCATCGATATGACCGGCTGGAAAATCAAACGCAATAGGGATGTTTCGATAGTTAAAATGTGATAAAATCAATGCGTACATATCTTGTCCAAAAGGTATAGCAGTATCTTTTAAATCGGTCATCCCGCCAACTACCAAGCCTTTCAATTTATCCAATATACCTGCTTTTGCAAAGGCATAAAACATACGATCTATGTGGTATAACTGTTCTGCTAAATCTTCGATAAATAATATACAATCTGTATAATCGATACAGTCATCTGTACCAAGTAAACTATACAAAATGGAAAGGTTCCCTCCTACTAATTTTCCAGTAGCTTCACCTCGTTTATTATGACTATTTACAGCAATATCATAGTTTAACTGTTTGCCTTCTAAAGCGTCGAACAAACTATCAATCGCTTCTGGTGTATTTTCTTGAAAGTTTAAGGGCATCGATGCATGAATGCTTGGTACATCCAACATTCCGATGTGTTGATGAAGAACGGTCACATCCGAAAAACCAACTAACCACTTTGGTTCACGGATAAATCCCGCCCACTGCAAGTGATCTAAAATACGTACGCAACCATATCCACCTCGCGCACATATTATTGCTTTCACTTCCGGATTGTCTAACGCTTGTTGTAAATCCGAAGCACGTTCTACATCTGTTCCTGAAAAATAATGATGCGAACCCAAACTGTGCGCTCCAACTTGAACACGATATCCTCGTGATTCAAACAAGGATTTTGCAAAGGTAATATGCGATTCTTCGATAGCTTTCGCTGGTGCCACGATAGCGATTAAATCTCCTGGTTGTAGTGGTTTCATAAATTTATTATTAATATTGATTTCCACCTTTTTTTCATTGCCAAAAAAAGGTGGAGCCAAAAAAGTCTAGGCCTCCATGAAATTTTCTTGAAAATTTTATGTCATTTCACTGTCTGCACCCAAACTCACAAACGCCTTTAGCTGATTTTTCATACTGAAAAAACAGAAGGCTGGGTTCAAACAAGGGTCTGACAACGTTTCATTCCACTTATTTTCTACGAAACTTTCATTAATGGCCGATTTACGGCTTCGTTATTGGTCTCAACGCTTTGGTATTCTTTATGAGGCATAACTTCAGCATTAAAAATCTCTTCCACTTTAGTTTTATAGTCGGAAAAAGAAATCGTTTCTAAAAATTTTGGCTTTTCGTCGCTCACAATAATTTTCATATCCATTGAATTATGCGTCTCTAACAAATTTACAAAATTTTACGACTATCTCAAAACTTACATTGGTTTATTTTGACTCGCCTGACCGAAGGAACAACCATCACAACCCTCTGTTTTTGGTCGCAACCATTCATAGACTTTTTTACCTAAATAACTCAAGGCAGCTACCATCGTAATCACAACTAATACCTCTTGCATTAGGAGAAAATTTGAAAAATAATCCAACTTGAAACATAGGCTAAAACACCCATGTACACCAATTGTACAATCGGCCATTTCCAGCTTTTTGTTTCTCTTTTAACAACAGCAAAAGTTGCCATACACTGCATTGCATACACGTAAAACACCATCAAGGATAAACCACTTGCTAGGGTATAAACGGGTTGACCTTGTGCATTTTTTTCCTGTTTCATTTTTTCTAATAAGGATCGTGTTTCCTCGCCATCTGCATCTACACTGTAAATAGTAGCCATAGATCCAACAAACACTTCTCGTGCAGCGAAAGAGGTGATTAAGGAAATTCCTATTTTCCAATCATACCCCAAAGGCTTAATGACTGGTTCGATTGTTTTTCCTAAAATCCCAATGTAAGAATTTTCAAACTTCACTGCGTTTACCTGTTTTTCGTAAGCCGCCAATTCAACTTCATCCTTAGATGTTGGTTTTTCAACGTGTTGGATTGCTGTGTTCGTTCGCTCGGTTGGACCAAATGTTCCTAAAGCCCAAAGCACAATCGAGATAGCAACGATAATTTTTCCAGCACCGATCAAAAACAAACGTGCTTTATCAAATACCGTTATTCCAACATTCTTCCAACGCGGAGACTTTAAATCCGGTAATTCTAATAACAATACGCTTTCCTCGTTGGTTTTGACAAACATACGTAAGACCACGGAAACAAGCAACGCACTTATGATTCCCAAAGCATACAACCCAAAAAAGGTCAAGCCTTGTAAATTCAAAAAACCAAACACCAAACGATTTGGAATGACCAATGAAATCAATAAGGTATATACCGGAATACGTGCACTACAACTCATTAATGGAGCGACCAAAATCGTAATCAAACGTTCTTTCCAATTAGATATCGTACGACTCGCCATGACTCCAGGAATTGCACAAGCCGCACTGGATAACAATGGAACCACGCTTTTACCATTCAAGCCAAAAGGTCGCATGATGCGATCCATAATAAACACTACACGCGACATATAGCCGGTCTCCTCCAAAATTCCGATGAAGAAAAATAACAATACAATTTGAGGAACAAAGATGATTACTCCGCCGATACCTGGAACAATACCATTCGCTACTAATTCAGTAAACATTCCAGTAGGTAATACACCATACAAATAACTACTCAAGCTTCCAAATAGACTATCAATCAAATCCATTGGAAAAGAAGCCAAGGTAAATATGAGTTGAAAAAGTGCTAACAACACCACCAAGAAAATCGAATATCCCCAAATTGGATGAACAAATAATTTATCCAAGCGGGTCACTTTTCTACGTGGTTTCAAGTTTGTCTCTTGAAGTACACAGTTTTTGACTAATTCATTGATTTCTTGAAATTTTTGCTCTGTATCTTGTTGTTGTTCAAGTACATTTTCTTTCGCAATCAACGCTTTGGCTTGAGAATTGCGTGACTTAATTTTGGTATCTAAGGTATCTACCAATTGCTTAACACCCGATTTGATACGTGCATTTGTTTCAATGATTGTCGCTTCTGGAAATTGTTCGCTAATTTTTTCAATAAGAATTTTTTTCCCTTTGCGAAAAGCAATATCCGACATATTCAACACCAACACACTCGGAATGGCAAGTGAATAAATCTGCGTGAAAAGTAATAAATTACGCTCTAAATTGGATGAATCCACCACCACACAAACCGCATCAGGAAAATCAGGGTGTTGTGGATTGGAGAGAATATCATACACCACCTCTTCGTCTTTCGATCGCGGATAAATGCTGTACGTTCCAGGTAAATCAATAATTTCGATAGTACGATTGCTCAGTTTTAATTTCCCGACTTTTTTGTCGACCGTCACACCAGGAAAATTCCCCACTTGCTGATTCAATCCCGTTAAGGCATTAAACAAGGAAGTTTTTCCAGTATTCGGGTTACCAACTAAAGCAATTTTGTTAACGTTCATCTTTTCTTGATTACAACAAAAATACAATAGTTTTAGAAAAACACTAGGCTACTTCAATCAAAGCAGCTTCATTGAGTCGAAGTGATAAGACATATCCGCCCACATTCACAGCGATTGGATCACCAAAAGGTGCACGAAAAAGTATTTCTACTTCTTGACCAACGTACAAACCCATTTCAATCAACTTCGCTGAAATTGCTGATTGTTGAACGGATAGCACATGCAATATGTTTCCGCGCTTGCTTGTTGCCAAGGTTTGTTTCATGGTTGGTACTTTATAACTACAAACATAAGATGAAAAAAAAGGAAATACTATACCACAAAAAAGGTATAATTTAGAATTGGTTTAAATTAGGGATTATACAAGCAGAGCCGCAATGAGTGCGGCTCTACTTGTATGAAATTTATTTATTATTAGTCACTTTCAACTGATCCAAGGCCATAATACGGTCCAACGATTTCTCCATACCTTCAGGTGAACCATCTAAAAAGATTACATTTCCTTTACCTTTTTCAGCAAATTCTTTGATAGACTCCGTCCACATGGAGAACAAGATCATCGATGGGTCCAAGTTCGCATCACGCATTTTTTGGGTTGCATCGCTCATCCCTTGCGCCACTTCCTCTCGGAATAAAGCAATCCCTTGTCCTTTTAATTGTAATGCCTGACGTTCTGCTTCTGCTGAAATTTTAATAGCATTTCCTTCCGCCTCGGCAGCTTTTGTTTTTGTAATTAATAACGCTTGACCTTCATTTTCAGCTGCAGCTTTCAAGTTGTTTGAAGCCACAACTTTCGCCATTGAATTCGTGATTTCTTCGTCGAAGGTAATGTCATTCAACTGTAAGTCAATTAAATGGAAACCCCAAGTTTCCAAAGTTTGGTCTAAACTTTCTTTTACATCGTCCACGATTTCACGACGTAACAATAAAATCTCCGCTTGTTTTTTAGTCGCAACAAAACCTCTAACAGAACCTTCAATCGTTCTAATCAACGCTTGAGAAAAGTTTTGCTGATTCACGAATTTAAATGCAACATTTTTGATCGTTTCTTCTTCGGCATTTAATACAGAATAAACCAACATTGCTTTAAAATAAACGTTTGCTTGGTCTTGCGTAATTGCTTGGAACTCCATTTCCAACGAACGATTTTGAATGGAAATTTTTGTAGCCACTTTCTCAATTAACGGAATACGAAAATTCAATCCTGGAGAAAGAATACGACGGTACTTACCAAACATGGTAATGACAGAAATGGTTCCTTGTTGTACGACAACAAATGAAGAAGCTGCAACGGCAACTACTGGAAGTAAAACGATTAGAAATGGACTCATGGTTATAAATTATGGGGTTATGAATTATAAGTTAGTATAAAGTTAATATGTTTCAAGAGAAATTCAAATCTATGTAATTAATTCTATGAGAGAATTATTTAAACTAATTCTAAATTACATTTCTGACAATTCTATGACAAAGTTACCCGACGAAAAACACACCTTTGTAGACGAAAAGAAGAGAGGATGTTAGAACAGTTTCATATACTTGCGTTTACCCATAAAAAGATGGATGTCAGTGAAGTAGGTAAGCTTCACATTGAACTAGACAAGCAACAAGAAGTGCTTAACATGTTCAAACAGACTATGGAATTAGACGAATTGATGTTCCTCTCAACCTGTAACCGTGTCGAATTTTTGTTCTGTACGTCAAAAATCGTAGACGAAGACTTCATCTTAGCCTTTTTTCAAACCTTATATCCTCACTACGAATCAGACCAAATTTCAATCTTTGAACAAGCTGTTGAAAGTTATTCGGGTGTACGTGCTGTAGAACATATTCTTCAAGTTGCTTCTTCCATCGATTCTATGATTGTTGGAGAACGTGAAATCATTACACAAGTTCGTAATGCTTTTAACGCTTCTAAAGAAATGAATTTGACAGGCGACTTCATTCGTGTGGTAATGCGCCATACGGTTGAGACAGCAAAACGTGTATATACGGAAACAAGTATTGCTAATAAACCTGTATCTGTGGTAGCTTTAGCTTACCATACCTTACGCGACATGGACATTTCCTTAGATGCACGTGTGTTGATGATTGGTGCTGGTATGACGAATAGCAACATGGCGAAATTCTTAAAGAAACACGGATTTAAAAATTTCACCGTATTTAACCGTACCGTAGAAAAAGCAGAAGGACTTGCGAAAGACCTACACGGAGCTGGGTATGGATTGGATGCCTTACACACCTTTGACAAAGGATTTGATATCATTATTACCTGTACAGGTTCTGAAGCGCCAGTAATTACTCCGGAAATTTACACCCAATTATTACAAGGAGAAAAAACAAAAAAAGTGGTGATAGACATCGCAATTCCGCATGACTTAGATGCTGAAATTGTCAAAAACAATCACCTTACACATATTTCGATTGATTATCTTCAAAAGATATCTGATCGTAACCTACAAGAACGTTCGAAAGAAATCGTACATGTAGAACAAATACTATCTGAAGCCATTGAAACATTTATGTACATTCATAAAATGCGTCAGGTGGAAATTGCTATGCGTGAAGTTCCAAACATGGTGAAAGACATTCGTGCTACGGCAATCAACGAA
>CANGOA010000079.1 GCA_947455255.1 Flavobacteriia bacterium
GCATACAAAACAATACACGATTAAAATTATCTACGATATCAAACAGTGGTGAGGTGCGTATAGAAGGAGTAATTACGAGTTATTCTATTTCACCTATTGCTCTTCAACCCGGAGATAATGCTGCAAAAAACAGATTAACAATTAACAGTAATTATAAAATTCATATACTTGTACCCAAAGAGCAAGAAATGACCGTTTCTTGTTCACGATTTTCAGACTATAATTCCTCTCAAGATATAGGGAGTGTAGAAAGTGAATTATTAAAAGATATTAATAAACAAGTTGTACAAGACATTATCAACAAATTGTTATCAAATTGGTAGTATGAATTTGCACGAACTATCTTTACGCATAGAAAACTCATCGTTACTCGTATCGAATGATATTCCGATTTTACAAGATTTAACAAAAAAATACCCATATTCTCAATTACTCTCCATTTTATATTTAAAAACATTAGCTAAGGATCAGGCTTTAGAATTGGAAGAGGAAGTTGGAAAACATGCCTACAAAATAACTGATCGTGGTCGATTATTTGAAATATTAAATGAGAAAGAGGAAGTAGAAATTGTTAAAGAAATCTTTGATGAGATTCATTTTGATAATTATGATTCACAAATTGAGTCTTCAAAAATAATAGAATTAAAAAATCATCCTGAAAATAGAGATGAGATTACTAACGATTTTGATTTATATCCACTTAATTCTATCGAAGAAAGAAATGAGAAGGCTTTAGACTTAGAAATAATATCCAATGCTATATCCGGAGTTTTTGAAAAAGAATTTGAACCTGAACGTAATAACGAAAAAACAAATCAAATTTCAGATTTAGAAGATAAACCAGAAGAAATTATCGAGAAAAAGCTGATTATTAAAACATATAAGGGATCCAAACTAGGTTTTAGTTCATGGTTAAGAGCAGGTTCTACTACAGAAGTAAAATCAGAAAAAAATGAAAAGTTCGATCAAATCATTGATACATTTATACAGGATGATCCAAAAATAAGTCAACCCAAGAAAGAATTTTATTCACCTATCAAGCAGGCTAAGAAAAGTTTAGAATCAGAAAACATTCAATATACAGAAACTTTAGCAAATATTTTAGGCATACAAGGTAATTATCCGAAAGCTATTTTAGCATATGAACAATTATGCTTGACAATTCCAGAAAAAAAGACTTTCTTTGTACAAAAAATTAAAGAATTAAAAGAAAAATTAAATTCATAAGTTATGGCGGTATTATCTATTATTATCATTTTAGCAAGTATATTATTAATTGCGGTAATTTTCATTCAAAACCCAAAAGGTGGAGGATTGTCCTCAGATTTTGGTTCTGCAACTCAATTAGGTGGTATTCAAAAAACCAATGAATTTATTGATAATTTCACAAAAATTTTAGCTGTTGTTATTGCTGCTTGTAGTATTACAATGACTGTAATGTCTACACCTAAGAAAAGTGTTCAAGCTCAACCGACTGAGCAAGCTCCACAAAATGGTGCACCACAACAATAAGTATTTATTTCAATAAATAGAATGTCAGTATGTCGAACATACTGACATTTTTTTTGTTTAAAAATGGACAAAAAATGAAAAATTGTCAAAGTTATGTATGTGGCACAAATTTGGTGAAATAGAAAACGAAACTTAAAATTTATTACATATGTCTATATCATTTAAACCATTAGCTGACCGTGTTCTTATTGAACCAGCTGCAGCAGAAGAAAAAACGGCAAGTGGAATCATTATTCCAGATACTGCAAAAGAAAAACCATTACATGGAGTTGTAAAAGCTGTAGGTAACGGCAAAAAAGACGAGCCAATGACCTTGAAAGCTGGTGATAAAGTTATGTATGGTCAATATTCAGGTACTGAAATTAAGATAGACGGAAATAAATATCTTATTATGAAAGAAGCGGATGTTTACGGAGTTATTGGGTAATTTTAATTTATTTAAGGGTTAGTCACTACTATCCCGAAAATTAATTGGTAAATTATAAATAAACCAAACTAACTAAACCAAATTAATGTGGGTTAGTCACGACTAACCCAAACATATTATAATTTATTAAAAACAATAAAATATTATGGCAAAAGAAATTTATTTTGAGGTAGAAGCTAGAGAGAAGCTAAAAAGCGGAGTTGATAAGTTAGCAAACGCTGTGAAAGTAACTTTAGGACCTAAGGGAAGAAATGTAGTTATCGGCAAAAAATTTGGAGCTCCACATGTAACTAAAGATGGTGTTTCAGTAGCTAAAGAAATTGAATTAAAAGATCCTGTTGAAAATATGGGAGCTCAAATGGTAAAAGAAGTTGCTTCAAAAACTGCTGATATAGCAGGTGACGGTACAACTACAGCTACTGTATTGGCTCAAGCGATTATTGCAGCTGGTATGAAAAATGTTGCTTCTGGCGCTAATCCAATGGATTTAAAAAGAGGTGTTGACAAAGCAGTAATTTCGGTTGTTAATACATTAAAATCAATATCTAAAGAGGTTGGTTCAGACAATGACAAAATCAAACAAATTGCATCAATTTCTGCAAATAATGATGAAACAATAGGATCATTAATCGCTGAAGCAATGAAAGTTGTTGGAAACGATGGAGTAATCACAGTTGAAGAGGCAAAAGGTACTGAAACAGAGGTTAAAACTGTTGAAGGTATGCAGTTTGACAGAGGTTATTTATCTCCCTATTTCGTTACGAATGCAGACAAAATGGTTGTTGAAATGGACAATCCATTGGTATTGATATATGAGAAAAAGATTTCAAATATGAAAGAATTACTTCCGATTTTGGAGCCAGTAGTTCAATCAGGAAAAGCTTTATTAATTATTGCTGAAGATATTGATGGTGAAGCACTTTCCACATTAGTAGTAAATAGAATTCGTGGATCTTTGAAAATAGCAGCAGTAAAAGCTCCAGGTTTTGGTGATCGTAGAAAAGCGATGTTAGAGGATATTGCTATTTTAACAGGTGGTCAAGTTATTTCAGAAGAAAGAGGATACACTTTAGAAGGTGCAACACTTGACATGTTGGGAACTGCAGAAAAAATAGAGATAGACAAAGACAATACAACAATTATCAACGGAGCTGGTAATAAAGAAGCTATTGCGTCTCGTGTTGGTCAGATTCGTGCACAAATTGAAACTACCACTTCAGAGTACGATAAAGAAAAATTACAAGAACGTTTAGCTAAATTAGCTGGAGGAGTAGCTGTACTTTATGTTGGTGCCGCAACTGAAGTTGAAATGAAAGAGAAAAAAGATCGTGTGGATGATGCGTTAGCTGCAACTAGAGCTGCAGTTGAAGAAGGAATCATCCCTGGTGGAGGTGTTGGTTTTATTCGTGCAATTGAAGCTTTAGAGACTTTAAAAGGAATCAATGAAGACGAAAATACAGGTATTGCTATTGTTAAACGTGCAATTGAAGAGCCATTACGTCAAATTGTTGCTAATGCAGGTGGAGAAGGAGCTGTAATCGTTCAAAAAGTAAAAGAAGGAAAAGATGATTTCGGATACAATGCACGTACAGAGGTTTTCGAAAGTTTATATGCAGCCGGGGTAATTGACCCGACTAAAGTTGCTCGTATTGCGATTGAAAATGCATCTTCTATTGCTGCAATGTTATTGACTACTGAATGCGTTATTGCTGATGAAGTTGAAGATAACGCACCTATGATGGGTGGAGGAATGCCAGGCGGAATGGGTGGCATGATGTAAAATTAGGATTTATAGGTTTGGGGGAACCCAAACCTTTCTCGTCCTTCCTTCCCTACTCGATAGGATAGATAAGGACGCCTATATATAGAACTCTCTTGGGTAACCAAGGGAGTTTTTTTGTGAGAAATAATTACAGATTATAGATTACAAATTAGAAAATGTATATTATCTAATCTTTCTGAATTTCAAGTACATTTGCCCCGGATGAAGTAATTATTTTTAATAGATATATTCCCGATTCTAATGTCGTAATATCAATATTATTTTCAACATCATTAGAAATTATCGATTTAATATTTCTGCCTTTTGTATCATATATTTCAATCATATTAATTTGACTATTCGCAGTCAAGTTATAAAATCCATTTGAAGGGTTTGGAAAAACTTTTATCGATTGATCAAGTGAAATATTTTTAATTTGAGTTAATAATTTTTCTTTGGTAATTGCAACTTCGACATCTGTTTGATATGGTTGCTTATTAAAGTCAAAGTAAATATCTGCCTTTTGTAATATTGTATCATTCTTATCATTAAACTTGAAACCTTGGTATCTTAATAAAATATTTCCATGTTTATGTTCGGCCGTTTTATTGTCAATATAAAATAATATGGTATTATCAGAAATACTTATTCTAGCCGGAGTTGAACTTTGAATAAGTTGAATAGAGCTAGTTTCAAATTTTGAAGTATCAATTATTTGTTTAATTACCGTATTTGTAAATGGTTTTTTAGAATTATAATCAAAATTAATTAAATAATTAATTGGATTATTTTTTAGAATAGAATTGCCGTTTAAGCAAGTGATAAAATTTGATTTTATGGAATCTCTCAAAGGTTGTTTATATACAAATGTATTATCGATTGTAAAAACATCTAATCCATTAGGATTCACAGTTGCTGAAAAAATTAAAGAATCATTTAATGAGATAGTAGGGACTTCAAGTTTACTTTTAATTTTAAAAACAATGGGAAATTTACGTGTTTGAAACGGTGTTAAATGAACAAAATCACCATGTAATTTATTTTTAGCAACTAAATTAAATTCTGCAGAATTTACGAAATGAACTAAACTATCATTAAATATCAAATCAATTGATCCATCTACAAGAATGGATGATTTATTTCGAATAAGCACTTCATGCGTCACAGTATCACCAATTATTGCAGAATTTGTTGGAATAATTAATATTTCAATATCCTTAAACGAATTTTTTGATCTTAAACAAAAATTAACTGTAGTATCTCGATTTAAAGAATCCATAAATGAAAGATTACTACTAGAAGGAATAACAGTAAAATAATTTGTATCGATTATAGGTTTTAAATTATATGTACCTGCTAATGAATAAAAATTTACTGCATTAGATTGATTTACAAATGAATATTCTGAATATTGAGAATTTTCAAATAAAAATTTAGTGTAAACTGTTGAAATAGTATCATTTCCATCGCAACCATTTCCATCACTATCAAAGGTCAATCTACCTTTGATATTATTAGTATATCCTCCCGGTTTTTCAGTACAGTATGAATTTACTTCAATTTTAGAATTTCCATGAAGTTTAATTGTATCCATAATTGCAATTTTATTTACATTATCAGTGCATATATATTTTAAATTTGGGACATTTGATAAATAAATTTCATTCAATTTTGAACCGTTTTTAAGATTTACATTTGATAAATTAGAATTATTTGCAATATCGATCGTTTTCAATTTTAAATTATGTGAAGCGTCAATCATTGAAATATTTGTATTGTTACAAGAAAAAACAATTAATTCAGGTTGATTTGAAATATCAATCGTATCTAACTGATTATCATCTAAAACCAATATTTGTATTAATGAATTATTATTTAGTGTAATTTTTTGAAGCTTATTATTTTTTAGAATTAAATTTCGCAATAAGATATTTGTTGTCAAATCAATTTGTGAAATAGAAGAGTTAATAGATGATAATATAGAAATATTAGGACAATTAGATACATCTATATTTTGTAACGTATCGTTATTAGAACAGTCTAACACTTTTAAATCTGCATTATTATTCAATATTAATTCTTCAAGTTTAAGATTTGAGGCAACAATTACAGTATCTAACAACAAATTTGAGACATTTAATACTCGTAAACTTGGGTTATTAATCAGATGAAGGCTAGTTAATTTTGAATTATTGATTGATACGGAATCAATGGTCAAACCGGACAATGTAAGTTTAACCATTTCTGAGAAACAAGCTAAGCCATTCAATGATTTTATATTATTAGATAGTCCATCTGTTACATACAATTCATAGACATTTTTAGCTTCCGACATACTTATCTTACCATTTTTGTCAGTATCTATAATAATCTGGGGACTTAATTTTGTTATGGTATCAAATGAAAATGCTTTCATTCTTCCATCAAATATATTTTGCGTTTTCAAAATGGATTCAAAAATTGAATCTTTAAATACACAGTCTTGAGCGGAAGCAACAAAAGACAATATAATTATTAGTGAAGAGAGTAGTTTTTTCATTATTCAATTTGATATCAAAGATAAACTAGAATTTAATATTTTTCAAAAATATGATTTGTAGTTTCAAATTCATTCTTTAATCGAAGTATATATGTTCCAGATTTTAATAAACTAGCATCAACTTTTAAATTGGATTGGTTAGAGTAAGTTTGTTTCATTATCTGGTTTCCAACAAAATCAATTATCTCAAATTCTCCTGAATGATTGTTAAACTCTACAAAAAGATTGTCATTACAAGGATTAGGATACACCTTGATTTGCTTTTCATTTAGAGAAGATATACTTGCGCTTTTTTCTTCCAATGAAATCGTTTTTGATAATGTTTTGATACAATTATTTGAATCCATAACAACGACAGAATAAGTTCCTGGACAAACATTCTCAATTTTTGATTCATTTGAATAATTATTCCAAAGTATATCTAGACCAGCAAATTCACTTTCAATATTTAGGGCTAAAACACCTGTACAATTTGAATAATCAGAAGTAGAAGTTGTTAAATTAGCATCAAATTCAACATTCAATTTGGAACAAATCGTTGAGTCGAATTGAAAGCTTTTATTTATTTCAGCATAACAACCAATGGAATCATATACAACTAAAAATAAGTTGTTTTCTTGAAATAAATTTAGATCAACAATAGCGTTTGAGGAACCATTATTAGAATTCGATTGCCAAGAGTAGTCATATGGAGCTACTCCTCCTTTAGCTTCAAATTTTAATAAATCAATCACAAGTTGATTATTTACTTCTTTTACTTTTAAATTAGTAATCTGCATAGAAAGATTTGAACATAAAGTAGTGTCATAGCCTATTTTAAATTCAATATCCTGTTGACATAAATTTGAGTCAAAAAAAGTAATTTTATAATTTGAAGGACTCAAATGTGTGTATTTGGATAAAGACAGTTTCATGGATGTATTATAGTAGTCTTCTACAATTAATGTAGAAGAAGTATAGGGTTTTTTTCCTCCTGAAACGTTAAATTCTACACTTCCATTAGCTTCATAAAAATGAAAATCTTGATTTTTAATATTTGAAATACTAACCTTAAATTCTTTACAAGTAATCGTATCTAGAATTAGCGGTATTGATAATTTTCTTGAGCAATTATTTGAATCTATTACTGTTACTGTATATTTTCCTTGCTCTAGATTTGTTAAATTAAGATTGTCAAATTGAAATAAATAATCATCTTTAAGCCAAGTAATTTTATAAGGATGTTGTCCACCTTTTAAACCAATGGAAATTTCTCCATTAGAATTTGTTGGATTTCTAATCTTATATTTTTCAATTTGAAATGAATCACATACAGTAGTATCTTTTGTCAATTCATAATTAAATGTAGCTTTACAATTATTTGTGTCAGTTATAGTTACAGAATATATTCCCGCTGTTAAATTTTCAATAGTGTTAGCAGTAGAATTGTTATTCCATAGATATTTATAAGGATAACCTCCTCCTCTTCCCCATACAGAAATCTTTCCGTTTTTATCCGTAGGATTTATTATATTCGTGAAGTCAGCATTCAGTTTTGAACAATTAATTACATTCGTTTTACCAATATTTGCATCTAAAGATGCTGAACACCCACTTGAATCAGTAATAAAAAAATTATAGGTTCCTGGTGATAACCCTTTTATGATTGAATCACAAGGAGCGTAAAAAGTACAAACAACTGGAGCATTTGGATTACCAAAAGGATTGTTTCCATTCCAATTGATTACAGGATCTTTTGGGGTCGTGTTTAAAAAATTGATTGAATACGGTTTTGTTCCCCCTACAATATGCAAATCGATTTCACCATTTGATTCAACGTTTATACCACCTGATTGATTTATACTATTTTTTATTGACGCTTTAAAGTTTGCGCACTTTGTTGAATCTTTTTGAGCAAATGATGAAACGCTTACAATTAAAAATAGACTGATTGTATTTATAATGTTTTTCATAGTTTTTTGATTTTGTTTAATCAAATGTATATAATGAAAAACGATAGTTTAAGAACAAATTAGAATTCGTCGGGTTTGAATTAGAATTCGTTCCTTCGAGAGCCTCAGGAACCAAAAAAGTACATGTTAAAATACGAATTTGAATTAATATTCGAACATTGAAATACCCATTTAATTAAGTTAGATCGTCTTTAATAAATCTTTAAATTTGTCTTTTTTACGAACAGATACTGGGACTTTAGATAAGTCGTTCATTTCAACAAAAAGTCCATCGGTTTTATTAAATGCCTTTACATATGCCATATTAATCAAATGAGATTGATGGACGCGCTCAAATCCATGAGGTGAAAGAAGTTCTTCATATTCTTTCAATGTTTTAGAAATAAGTACTGGTTTGTGATTTTTAATATAAAATTTGGTGTAATTGTCTTCACTTTCACAACGAATAATATCAGTTACTTCAAAAACATGTGTTCCATCTGAATTGGATAGTACGATACGTTTAAACTCATCTGTTTTTTTGCGAATATTTTCTAATAGAATCCCAACATTTTCGTTGCTGGAATTTTTAATTACTGCTTGAACAATCTTATCTGTTACTTGTTTTAAATCCTCAGGATCTACTGGTTTCAATAAATAATCTAAGGCTGAAAAACGAAACGCTTTAATCGCATATTGTTCGAACGCTGTAATAAAAACAATTTGTTGATCGATTTTTCCATTTCGTTGAATCAATTTCTCAAGAATATCGAAACCTGTACCATCTCCCATTTGTATGTCCAAAAATAACACATCAGAAGAAGTAGATTCGATAATATCAATACCTGAAGAAACACTTTCTCCCTCTCCTACTACTTCAATTTGAGGAGCATAACGAGAAAGCATACTTTTTAGTCCAATACGAAGGTTAGCGTCGTCGTCTATTAAAATTGCTTTAATCATTGTATTTAGTTTTTAATTTTGGATTATAGATTGTAAATTAAAGATTGAAATAATTTAATTAAAGATATTGCAAGGGTATTTTAAGTGAAACATTTGTTCCAAGCACCTCATTATTATCATTTTGAACTTCTGAAATAGTTAAAGAAGTTTCTTTTTGAAGTATAGTCTCCATCATTTTCAAACGTTTTTTTGTAATACTTAACGCCATGGATTTATGTACGTTTACTAAATTTTCTTTTCCTTTTTGAGATTTATAAATACCGATTCCATTATCTATTATTTCGCAGCAGAGGTAATCCTCTTCAACGTTAAAATTAATCGTGATTAGTCCATTTTCTTTTTTAGGAACAACACCATGGATGATTGAGTTTTCAATGAAAGGTTGAAGTAAAAGTGATGGTAGGGCTACATCATCCTCAATCTCTTCAGATCTATTAATTTTATATTCGAAATTATTATTAAATCTCAACTGCTCGAGTTCTAAATAATTTTCAAGACTCTCAATTTCTTTATGAATTGGAATTAGTGGTTCTTTAGAAAACTCTAATGTTAGACGCATCAATTTTGAGAATTTGGAAAGGTATTTAATCGCATCATCGGTATGATTTTGAATGATAAAACTTGAAATTGATCCTAAGCAATTAAACACAAAATGTGGGTTCATTTGCAGGTGTAATGCTTTTTGTTCGTATTCGATCAATTCTAATTTTAAATTTAAAGTTTTGGTACGTTGTTGTCTGTTGTAAAGGATGATTCCTAATCCTATAATGATTAAAAGAAAACTACCTACAACAATTGATATTTGTTGATTTCGTTTAAGTTTTTCTTGATAAATTAACGTGTTTTTTTCACGTTCTTTTTTGTAATAAAGTTCCTTTTTATCAAACTCGAAATTCATTTCTGCTTGAATCGTATTTCTTATATTTTCTTCACTACGAATACTGTCTTTTGCTGTGCTATAAGCTACATAATGCTTAAGCGCTAAATTGGGATTATTCTGAATTTTGTATATCTCATACAACTTTAATTCCGTATTTTTTATTTGATCAAGAACACCTAATTCTTTTGATAAATTCAAAGATTTTTGTAAAAAATTAATTGCAAGTGTATATTCTTTTTCATCCGTATAAATTTCACCCAAGTAAAAATAAGTATCTGAAATTCCAAATTTATCATCAATGGATGTGAATATTACTTTCGCTTTTTCAAATTGATTTTTAGCTTCAGAAATATTAACCAACGATTTATTTAATAATCCTATATTATTATATAATTCCCCTAAACCTCTTGGGTTTGGATATTTTTTGAATAGCCATAACGCTTGATTGTAGTAATTCTTAGCTTTTTCAAATTGTCTTTTATGATTATAAATATTGCCTATATTGGTAATAGTAATTCCCATCGTTGGATCCTTCAATTTTTTCTGAAATTGAAGACATTTCAAAAAATAAATAAGTGCCTTATCTTCTTTTGCTTGCGATAGGTATACAATTCCAATATTATTATACAAACGACCTGTATTTTTATTGTTTTTTATCTCTTCGTATAGTTTTATTGCTTTACGATAATACGTTAAAGCCTTACTATAATTGCTTTGTTCTGAAAAAACTACACCTATACTTCCATATGCTCGTGCAAGTCCTTCTTTGATGTCTTGGGTTTTATTACGAAGGATTTGCTTTTCTAAAAAGTTAGTAGCGGTATGAAAACTTTCTAATGCTTCACTATAGTTACCAAGCATTATATTAGCATTTCCAATGTTTTGATAGGAAAGACTGATATATTTTGGACTTTTACTTTTTATCGACATATCCAGACTTTGCTTTGCGTAATAGAGCATTTTATCTGGATTAGTTTCTAAATATTCTTCTGAAATTTGATTAAGTAATTTCGCTTTGTTTGCTGGAGATTTTTCAGTGGAAGACAACAATACCATAGAATCTATTTTAGGGCTATTGGAACCTAAAACAAGTGAGGATAAACAACACAAGAAGAATACTATGAGCGAAAGTTTTTTCAATTTTAAAATTTTTATTACAAAAATAACATTTAAGTCAGAGGTAGGATGGATGAATTAGAATTCGTCGGGATTGGATTAGAATTCGTTAATAAACAAAAAACCATTCAGGCATTTAGGACATTTGGGGTTGTTTAATTTGGAGGGAATTAAGGCGCTTTGCTAGGTTCTGTCTATCATTTTTTCAAAATTACATAATGATACGAAATCCTTCCGATATAAAACAAAAAACCCGACGCTAGGCCGGGTTTAAGGGTAGAATTAATCGTATTAATCTTTTTTGATTTCTAGAACATTCGCTCCAGTATTTGTAGTAACCTTTAATAAATAGATACCAGTAACTTGAGATGAAAGATCAATTTTATGTGTGAAATCATTCAGTAAAATGGTTTGTAAAACGCGACCATTTAAGTCGTATACTTCTACATTTGTGATTTGAGAAGTTGCTTTTAGATTGAATATTCCGTTAGATGGATTTGGGAAAGCTACGATGGATTCATCCAATGCGATTCCTTGTACACCTAAACTTTGAATCAATTTGTCTTTGTAAAGGGTTGATTCGTTGTTGGTCTCTACAGGTGCATTGTAATCGAAGTAAATATTTGCTTGTTTACTAATTGTGTCACCTTCTTTTATGGTACTCATTCCGTGTAATTTCAATAAGATATTTCCATGTTTATGTTCACCTAAATCGATATTTTGGAAGTAATACTCTACTTTATTCCCTTCCACACGTAATTTCATAGGATGAGAAGTGTTTAAGATTTGAATGGAATTAATATCATATTTTGTCGTGTCTATCGTTTCAACTACTACAATGTTTTCTGCTGGGTAATTTCCAGTGTTTTCAAACTCGATCGTGTAGTGTAAGGTTTTACCAATTTCTTTGGTAGGTAGAACATTACCTTGAAGACAGGTGATAAGGTTTGGATCGTGTGAGTTTACAACAATTTGATTGAATTTAAACACATTATCTTCTGGTGTTTCATCTCCTTGAATCGGATTAATTGACGCAATGAACTTTAAAGTGTCTCCTTGGTTTACAGCAGGTGTAGCTGTTGGACTATTTACTTTGAAAACTATTGTATCGGTTGATATAACTTCAAAAGGTTTCAAGTCTGCGAAGGATTTACCAAGTTTCCCTGTAGAAATAGGTGAAAGTGAAGAAGCTACAAGATCTAATACATCCTCATTATATTCTACTGTGAAATCTCCTGACAATGTTTGGTTCCCTTTGTTTTTATAGGTTACTAGGTATTTAGAATCAAAACCTGGACGCGCTGGACCAATAGGTGAAAGCACTATCTCTAAATCGTTATGGATACCTTTTGGTGTGATACAGAAATTGATGGTAGTGTCGTGTACCAATGTGTCAGTGAAATTGAGGGGTATGGAGAATGGAGAATAATTGAACATTTGGTTATTCTCTATATCAAGCGATAAATTATAATTTCCTTTATCAAGATAAAAATCATAAAATCCGTTAATATTCGAAATTCCATTTAATTCCATTGCACCTTTTGTAATATTAATTTTGATGTTTTTAAGATTTACATTATCATTTACATCACAGCCATTCAAATTTGAATCATATATTATTGAACCTGATATTTTATTAACATTTCCAATTCCATTATACATTTCACAATTAGTATAAATCTTAGCAATTGTATCAATTTGAATATTATGTAATTCACTTAAATCTAACGAATCTGCACATACATATTTTATTTTTGTCGCAGTGTCAATTGACAATATTTGCGCGCTACCATTCATAATATTAATTGAATTTAATAGTTTGCAGTTTTCAATATTTATGGAATTTAACTTGGGATTATTATTCAACTCAAGTGATTTTATACTATTGTTTCTTAATTCTAAAGTAGTTAATTTTGAGTATTTTGAAAAATCAAAATCTGAAATATTGGGTGTATTAAAGTAAATTTGATGTAGATTTAAATTTTTTGAGAAGTTTAAACTAACTAAATTCGAATCAGTAATAAAAAGAGAATTTATAAGTATGTTATTTGAAAAATCCAAACTAGCAAGTTGATTTTCATATAGTTCAACTCTTGACAAGTTAGTGTTTTTAGAAATATTGATATCGGTCAATTTTTCATTCATAGAAAGTCTTATGTCCTTTAATTTTAAATTGTTAGTAAAGTCAAAACTTGTATTATTAGATTCTAAACATGCGAATGTTTCCAAATTGGAATATTTTGAGAGATCAGAAATAAAAACCCTTCCATGTATTTCTAAATCTTTTAATTGAGTATTTTGAGACAAATCAATTGAATATAAAGGATAATTTGACCATATATAAATCTTTTCTGATTTAATATTTTGCCAATTCACATTAATTTGATCTGGATTTACTTCACTGTAATAAAGACTTAAATCTGATAAATTTACTAAGGAACTAATATCTAAATCTTTTACTAAGTATAATTTGAGATATAAAGATTTTAAATTTACGAACGAATTAATTCCTTTATAGGAAGTTACACCAAAAGATTTAATCTCCAATTTATAAACATCATTAGCTTCGTTCACATCGATTTCACCATCCTTGTTTTTATCGATTATCAATGGATGTCCAAATTCATCAAATGCAACTGTAGTATCCGTTTGAGAAGTTAAAAATTTCTTAAAATTTAATGTATCCTCGAATTGTATATTCTGCGCCGAGCTCCAGCTCGAAATTATCAGAAAAAGAAATAGTAGTTTTTTCATGGTGTTGGTTTTAAATTGTATAAGAACAAATATAAGTAGCAGATTTGGAAAGGAAACGAAGAAATGAGAATTCGTTGGGATTGGATTAGAATTCGTTGCTTCGAGAACCTCAGCAACCGTGTTCGAGAACCTCAGGAAACGAATTTGAGGGATTAGTGACGGGTGAGGAAGTGAAGAATAAAACCATTAAGGCATTTAGGACGTTTGGGGTAGTTTCGACTTCGCTCAACCTGACTGTGGCCAAAGTCAACCTGATGAGAATTACTAAATACTAAAAAACCCGACGCTAGGCCGGGTTTCGATTTTATGACGATTACTAATTTCTTAGTATCTGTATTCGTGAGGTTTGTATGGACCTTCAACAGCAACACCGATATAATCAGCTTGTTCTTTAGAAAGAACGTCTAATTCAACACCAATTTTCGCTAAGTGAAGACGTGCAACTTTTTCATCTAAGTGTTTTGGTAATGTATACACTTGGTTTTCGTAGTTAGCAGAATTTGCCCATTACTCTTATTGCGCCAATGTTTGGTTTGTAAATGAGTTAGACATTACAAAAGATGGGTGACCTGTAGCACAACCAAGGTTAACTA
>CANGOA010000080.1 GCA_947455255.1 Flavobacteriia bacterium
ATGAATCAAATATCAAATTGCAATTATGTATGAAATAGTTTCATACAGGTTCAACGTTTAACCCAATAGTGGAGTACATAAGCCTTCTGAAATAGTGAAGCACCCTCTTTTAAAAAACAAAAAAATATGCCAAGATCGGTAAATCACGTGGCTTCAAGAGCGAGAAGAAAATCGTTCATGAAGTTAGCCAAAGGTTACTTTGGAAGAAGAAAAAATGTTTGGACAGTAGCAAAAAATGCTATTGAAAAAGGATTAAATTACGCCTATGAAGGCCGTAAACAAAAGAAAAGAAATTTCCGTTCATTATGGATCGCTCGTATCAACGCGGGTGCTCGTCAACACGGATTAAGCTATTCTCAATTTATGGGTGCTGTTCATAAAAGCGGAATTGAATTAAACCGTAAAGTTTTAGCTGATTTAGCAATGAATCACCCTGAAGCTTTCAAAGCAGTTGTTGATACTGTAAAAAAATAATAAGTAACTGACTCTATATCGCATAAAAAAGGCTCTCAATTTGAGAGCCTTTTTATTTTATATGCTTTCTTTAGTGTTTTCTATCATATTTGCTAGGAAGTCACGCGCTCTAAATAATTGAGCTTTAACGGTTCCTAAAGGGAGATTAAGTGTTTCTGATATTTCTTCATAGCTTAATTCATCAAAGTACCTTAATTCAACTAATTCACGATAACGTGGCTTAAGCTTTGTGACTAAATTACGCATCATTTTCACTTTTTGAGAGTGAATAATTGCTTCTTCTGGGTTGTGTACATCTGTACGAGCGTCAAAGTGAATAATTTCACCGTCATCAGTAGTATAACCCGAATCCATGGATGTCACTTTTATTCTTTTTTTTCTTATAAAATCAATGCAATTGTTTGAGGCAATTTTAAATAGCCAAGTGCTGAAAGCGAAGTTTGGAGAGTATTGATCTAAACGGCTAAATGCTTTACCAAAAGCTTCTATTGTTAAATCGTCAGCATCATCTGTGTTTTTAACCATTTTAAACATCATAAAATAGATTGAGTCACGGTATCGATCCATTAATTCTGCATATGCTGATTGACTTCCTTTTTTTGCAGCGTCGAGTAATACTAAATCGTGTTTGGCTTTTTCAGATAAATTTTCGCTTACTTCCATTTTGAAATTCTTGTTTTTTCAGAAGTATAATATAACACAGGTAGTAATAACGCGTAAAATAATTCAAAAAATGGTAATGATAAGAGGAATTTTTTGCCTTTAAGTTTGGCAAAACATCTTCCTTGAATTATCCATTTTATTGCAATTACTCCTGCAAAAATACAACCTGAAAAGATAGTGTACTCCGTATCAAGAAGTAAAGTAACAAAAGAAAACCATAATAAAATTAAGCTCAAGGGATAGATTCCTAACAATGCTTTTTTAATAACCTGGTATTTGCCAGCAGTTGAAAAGTGTCTTGACTTTTGATCTATCCAAGATTTCCAAGTGTTTTTTGGTGTTGAATAGCAGTGAGTTTCTGGATTTAATTGTATCGTATATGAGTTGAGTAAGGTTGCTTCTTGTACAAATAAGTCATCATCTCCAGAGCTAATGGAATAATGTGATTTGAATCCACTTACTGATTTGAAAGCAGTTTTTGTATATGCTAAATTTCTTCCAACTCCCATGTAAGGCATTTTTGCTAGTGCAAAAGAAAAATAATTCATAGCAATAAATATCGTATCAAAACGTATTACTTTATTTAAGAAACCTTTATCTTCTTTATATGGTCCGTAACCAAGTACTATTTGTGTGTTATTTGAAAACCCGTCCACCATTCCTTGTAGCCATAAATTACTTTCAGGTTGACAATCAGCATCTGTAAAAATTAGATGTTCATGTAATGCCGACTTAATACCTAATGTGAGAGGTAGTTTTTTACCGATACCGATATGTTTACTTCTTTCTACCTCAATCATTCTCAAATGTGGATACTGCATTTTGTATGCATTTATAATATGGTAAGATTCATCAATAGATTGGTGGTTGACCACAATTACTTCAAAGTTTGGATAGTCTTGCTCTAAAATTAAAGGTAGATTTGCAAATAAATTATCCGAGTCATTTCTTGCTGCAATAATTATAGATACAGGTGGTTGTTCAATGTTTTTAATGTGTTTTTTCTTGAATGATGTAAATGCTAATCGACTGAAAAAGTAGATGGTAAATACCAATTGTATTAATGCGCAACATGCAAAAAAGCAAAAGACAAAAAGAGAAAGTTGTGTTTCAAAACTTGGTAAAATTTCCATTTTGTATATCCTTTTCGTTAAAAATGAATGAAATCAGTAAATAGCAGTTATCTTTGCTGTGTTTAATTTAGGTCACAAATATATGCATTTTGAACTTCATCATACTGATTCCTCCTCAAAAGCACGTGCAGGAGTTTTGCACACGGATCATGGAATCATAGAAACCCCAATATTTATGCCGGTAGGGACGGCGGGCACTGTAAAAGGCGTACATCAACATGAATTAAAAGAGGATATAAAAGCTCAAATTATTTTAGGAAATACTTATCATTTGTTTTTACGACCAGGATTAGAAGTGCTTCAAGGTGCTGGTGGTTTACATAAATTTATGAATTGGAATGGTCCAATCTTGACAGATAGCGGTGGTTATCAAGTTTATTCTTTATCTAATTCTAATAATATTTCAGAAGAAGGTGTTCGTTTTCAGTCACATCATGATGGGAGTTATCATTTTTTTACTCCAGAACGTGCAATTGAAATTCAACGTGTTATTGGAGGGGATATAATAATGGCATTTGATGAATGTACACCTTTTCCTTGCGATTATGCATATGCTAAAAAATCTTTAGCAATGACACATCGTTGGTTAGGGAGATGTTTTGATGCAATGGATAAGACAGAGCCATTGTATGGTCATAATCAGGCACTTTTCCCAATAGTTCAAGGTAGCACATATAAAGATTTAAGAACGGAGTCAGCAGAAGTAATTTCTTCATTTGATGCTATTGGAAATGCAATCGGCGGACTTTCTGTTGGTGAACCAGATGAAGATCTATATGAAATGACAGATTTAGTTTGTTCAATTTTACCGAAAGATAAACCTCGTTATTTAATGGGAGTAGGGACACCTGCAAATTTATTAGAATGTATAGCACTTGGTGTAGATATGTTTGATTGTGTAATGCCTTCTCGTAATGCACGTCACGGGATGTTATTTACGTGGCAAGGGACAATTAATATTAAGAATGAAAAATGGAAATGTGATTTTACATCATTGGATTCTTTAGGTGGATCCTATGTCGATTCTACTTATTCAAAAGCTTATTTAAGACATTTGATTAAGTCGAATGAGAATTTAGGGATACAAATTGCTACTTTACATAATTTAAATTTCTATTTATCTTTAGTGAAAGAAGCAAGAAAAAGAATTATTGATGGAACCTTTACATCTTGGAAAAATCAAATTGTTCCAATATTAAGTCAACGATTATAGTGAGATGTTATCCATTTTAGATAAATACATCATTAAAAAATTCTTGTCAACATATTTTTTTATGTTGGGAATAATTATGTTGTTGTCAATGGTTTTTGATATATCGGCTAATTTAAGTGAGTTTATACAAAATAACGCACCTATTTCAGCCATATTTATTGATTATTATCTGAATTTTTTAGTCTATTATGGGAATACTTTTTCTTCTATAATTGTTTTTATTTCAGTGATTTGGTTTACGGCAAAATTAGCACAAGATTCTGAGATTATCCCTATGTTGTTTAGTGGTAGACCTTTTGTTAGGATTTTAAAACCGTATGCGATTAGTGCTACTATTTTGATGTTATTATCAATTTTTATAAATCACTTTTTATTGCCAATCTCAAATAAAATTAGATTAGATTTTGAAGAAAAATATTATCGATCAAGAATGTTGGTAGAGAATTATCATGCAGAGTTTAATAAAGAAAAATATGTCTATTTTACATCATATAATAGCGAAGAAAACTTAGTCTATGATTTTAATATGGAAGAATGGACTAAGGATAATAAGCCAACATATTTTATCCGTGCAACAACTGCTCGCAATTTCCCCGGAACAAAACGATGGGAATTAACCAATTATTATGAACGTAAAATTGGTAATACGAATGACATTCTTAAGTCAGGTGTAAAAAAAGACACTGTATTTACCTTTAAAATTGAAGATCTTGCTTTTAGAGATAATAGATGTGAAACAATGACTAATAGTCAATTGAAAGATTTTATAGTACGTGAAGAAGCAAAGGGGTCAGCAAATGTTCCATCGTACAAGATAGTATTGTATCAACGGACATCTTTACCTTTTGCGGTTTATGTATTGACACTGATTGGTGTTGCTGTTTCGAGTACAAAAAAAAGAGGTGGAATTGGTTTGAATATTGCAATCGGTTTAGGATTTGCATTTACCTATATCTTTGCAATGAAAATAACGACTGTTGCGGCTTTGAATGTTGGCTTTCCACCTTTTTTAGCGGTCTGGATTCCAAATATTCTATTTGCAATTGTAGGTCTTTATTTATATCGAGTGTCACCTAAATAAATTTATTATGTTTGGAAATAATCAACAAGAAATGCTTTTGAAAATGCAGCAAGCAATGGAAGAAAGTAAGCGTAAATTGGAAGAGATTCGTGTAAGTGGTGATGCTGGTGGAGGGTTAATTCGAGTTGAATTTAACGGTAATCGAAAGTTGACTGGATTAGAAATTAATGCGCCATTACAAGATATTGAAAAAGAAGATTTGGAGGATTTATTGTCAGTAGCTATTTCTAAAGCTATGGACGAAGTAGAACTAGTAAATGAACGAACGATGTCTTCATCAGCAATGAATTTTTTACCTAAATTTTAATGGATAAAAAAACTTTACGAAATATATATTTAGAAAAGCGTAAAGATCTATCGTTAAATGAAAAGACACTTCTTGAAAATGCTATTTTAGATCATTTATTTGATAATTTTAATATTGAAGGAACAATTTCAAGTTGTTTTTTACCAATAACTTCAATGTCTGAAATTGATACATGGCAATTAATTACTGCAATTACTGCGTCTAAAGGTGAAATTGCTTTGACTATATGGGATATTGAATCAAATAACTTGACGCACCGTTTATATTCGAACGATACAACAATAGTTGTAAATCCGTTTGGAATTCCTGAACCTGAAAACGGACAATTAATTAACATTTTTCAACTAGACTATGTTTTTGTTCCTTTATTAATTGCAGATTTGAATGGTCATCGAGTTGGATATGGTAAGGGGGTTTATGATCGGTTTTTAGAAAATTGTTCTTCTAGTACAAAATTTATTGGTTTGTCACTTTTTGAATTAGTATCATCAATAGATGATATTAATGCATTTGATATACCATTACATGCATGTATTACTCCTACAAAATGTCATTATTTTGAAAAATAATCCAAATAATCAAGGGAAGTTTCATTTATTAGCAATCTTTGGAATACCTGTTTTATTAATCTTAATCTTTGTAGTTAAAATTATTTGGCTAACAATCATATATTCCATAATTCTTACTTTGGTTACACGGTATCTGTTTAAACAAAAATGAAACTTTAAATTAAATTATTCGTTTCAGTATAATAGTTTGTTATACAACTAAATGAATCGTAATTTTTTAAGTGGTTTAATACTTGTTGTTTGGAGTGTCACATGTTCTGTACGTCCAAATCCAACTCCTCGTGGTGTGTTTGCTGGTAAAGTTTGCATACAAGCGAATGGTGAAGTATACATGTTGTTTGCATTTATTGATAACGGAGTTACTTTATCGCATAAAAAAATTCTTACGAAAGATGAATTCGCAAAATTTGCATCTGGCTATTGGCCAAGTATTTATAATCCAGAAAGAAGGAATTATTTCAAAGAAAACCAACTAGATTGTGGAGTTCTTGAAAATCATGAATTCAATCAAAAAATACCATATTGTACTCCATTAGATTCATTATGGAAGATTCGTTTTTCCATGTATCCTTATACAAATAATAATGAAAAAGGGTGGAGTGAAGGTATGTATCATCCATCGGAAAAACAATCATATTACCTACTTCAAAGGTATGGTTTACAGAGTTTTGAGTCGAGTTATTTTATAGATGATAAATTTTGGTTGTTATTGCGAGACATACAAGATCCTGCTTGGGTATTAATGTATAAATCCTTATAAAATTGTATTTTAGCATAAAATTTTAATGTGAGTTTTATGAATAAAATACGTTTTGTTGCATCACTTTGTTTGAGTATGCTTTCTTTATTTTCTTTTGCGAATATTCAACCAAAACAAGTCGTAACCCCTGAAAAAGTTATCTATTCGAAATATTCTTCGATACCTAGTACTATCTATTTCTCTCAAGGAAAAGAGTTAGAATTATCTCAAGTTACTTCGTTTTTAGCAAATTATTTTGAAGGAAATCAAGTGTTTTCACTACGATTAGTTGGACAACAATCGGATGAATTAGGATTTGTTCACTATCGTTATCAGCAAGTATTAGATAATATACCTGTTTCTTATGCCTATTATGTTGTTCATGCAAAAGATAACAAAGTACTTTCTATGAACGGCTTGTTGTTTGATCTAATTGGATCAAGTTCTTTTTCATTGAATGCTGTAAAAGCTTTGGAAAATGCAAAAGAGTTTGTTTCTGCGAAAGAATATATGTGGGAAAATCTGAATGAAGAACAGTTGTTAAAGCGTCAAACTAATAATCAACAATCAACCTATTTACCATCTCCTCAATTGATTTATGTGACAAACCCTTCAAAATTAGAAGATCCAATTCGTTTAGGTTATAAAGTTACCATCTATGCCTCTCAGCCTTTATCAAAACAAGATGTTTTTGTGGATGCAGTTACAGGAAAAATTATATATACGGAAAATTTATTGCATTTCAAAGATGTTAAAGGTAAGGCAAATACAGTGTATAGTGGTGTTCAAACAATTACTACAGATAGTACAAGTTCAGGCTACACATTAAAAGAATCTGGTAGAGGAAACGGTATAGAAACCTATAATATGATGAACGGAACAAGTTTTTCCTCCTACCAAGATTTTATAGATAAAAATAATATTTGGGATACAGTTAATGCACAAAAAGATCAATATGCAATTGATGCGCATTGGGGGGCAGAAATGACCTATGATTATTATTTTAAAAAACATAATCGAAATAGTATCGATAATAATGGATATAAGTTGGTGAATATGGTACATTATGGTTCAGCTTTTGGAAATGCATATTGGGATGGGACAAGAATGATTTTCGGTGATGGAGATGGAACGAATACATTAAATCCTTTAGTGTCTTTGGATATAATAGGTCATGAGATAACACATGGATTAACTGCAAATACTGCAAAATTAGTTTCACAAAATGAGCCAGGTGCATTAAATGAATCTTTTAGTGATATATTCGGTGCTACAATTGACTGGTTCACACGTCCAGATAAAGCTAATTGGAAGGTTGGAGACGAAATTAGTAGTATTTATAGATCGATGGAGGATCCCAATTCAACAAATCATCCAGATACTTATCAAGGTAACCATTGGATAACGATAAACGGGAGTGATTTTGGAGGTGTTCATAGTAATAATGGAGTTCAAAATTACTGGTACTATTTATTAGTACAGGGAGGAAATGGTGTAAATGATAAAGGGGATGGTTATAATGTTACCGGAATTGGAATAGATAATGCCGCTGCAATTGTATATAGAAATTTGACTGTTTATATGACTAGTTTGTCTAATTTTCAAGATGCTCGTTTTTATTCAATTCAAGCTGCTATTGATCTTTTTGGTTCATGTTCTCCGATAGTTGAGTCTGTTGTAAATGCTTGGTATGCAGTAGGGGTAGGAGAATCTTATAATTCTAAAATTACAGCTAAGTTTAATCCTGATTATGATAAGAATTGTAATCCTTATAAAGTAAAATTTATTAATAGTAGTTCAGCTAATAATTCAAATTCATACCTCTGGAGTTTTGATGATGGTAGTACTTCAATTGAGGTTAATCCAATTCATACATATACCCAACCGGGTAATTATATTGTAAAATTAATTGTGAAATCAAAAGACATATGTGTTGGAAAAGATTCAATTGATAGTACCCTAGCTATGGTAGAGTTTAAAAGTCCTCAGCCAATAATAATTAAAGCGTGTAAAAAAGATACTTTACTTACTTTGAAATCAACTTTGTCTAATCCATATGGGTGGTATATAAGTGATTCTTCAAATGTTATTTTAGATACATTAGAAAACTTTAGTTTTAAAAATCCTTTAAAGGATACTAATTTCTTTTTAAAATCAAGAAGACCAGATATCAATAAGTATTGGAAAGTTGGATTAACTGATTTAAAAAACAATGTGAATTATTTGAATGCAACCAATCGTTTTCAGATTTTTGATGTAAAAACTCCTGTTACATTGAAGTCAGTATTAGTCAATGCAAGTGGTGCTGGAATAAGGATTATTGAACTAAGAGATGATTCAGGAAAAATATTAGAATCAAAATCTGTAAATCTAAATAATGGAGAAAATCGAGTAGAATTAAATTTAGAATTACCTCAAGGGAACAATTTTCAACTTGGTTTAGGTGGAACAATGGGGAATTTATTGAGGACTAATGCAGGAGTCAAATACCCTTATGAAATCGAAAATGTATTAAGTGTAAAAGGAAGTAATGCTTCAAATGGGTTTGGATTATCTTATTATTATTTCTTCTATGATTGGGAAGTTGTAACCTTTAATTGTAAAGAAATTACGCAAGAATATAAAGTTATTCAATCTGAATGTACTACTTCAGGAATAGATTTATATTCAATGAATTTACCTAAAATATTTCCTAATCCAACAACTGGGAATGTCAAAATATCTAATATTGGTGGTAGAACTTTGAAAATATTAGATTTAGTAGGTAATGTTTTATTTGAAAACAATTGTCAATCTGAACAATTGGATGTTAATCTTGCATCTTGGTCAACAGGAGTTTATATAATTGAACTAACAAGTGTAGCCGGAATTGACGTTGTCCGACTTATTAAAGAATAAACTTTCATTAAATTTTCATTAAAACGTATTCTATCTAAGAATAATTTATAAATTTACCATGGTAAATAAAAGATAACTTAATTAAAATTAAAAATGAAAAAATTAACATTAATCGCTGGTTTAGCATTTGGATTATTCTCGTTTGTACCAACAGACGCAACTTCTTGGGGTATTGATGCAATGCATTCACATGTAGGTTTTTCTATCAATCACTTAGGGATCAATGATGTTCAAGGTAACTTTGGAAAATTTGATTCAAAAATCACTTCTTCTAAAGTTGATTTTTCAGATGCTGTATTTGAATTTTCTGCGGATGCAGCTAGTGTAAATACTGGTTTATCAATGCGTGATGATCATATTAAGAAAGCAGACATTTTAGATGCTGAAAAATTCCCTTCTTTAACTTTTAAAAGCACATCGATTTCTAAAGGAAATGATGGTGCATATAAATTAGTTGGTGATTTAACATTACATGGTGTTACTAAATCAATTGAGTTATCGGCTAAATATAATGGAGGTACTACACATCCAATGAACAAAAAGTCAATGGCTGGTTTTACTATTAAAGGTGCTATTAAAAGATCTGATTTTGGTATTGCTAAAGAAATGCCAGCTCCAATGTTGAGCGATGAAATGGGAATTAATGTTTTTGCTGAATATGCTAAAAACTAAGATGAAAAAAATTTCATTTAATATTGCAACGCTATCCTTGATTTGGATGGCGTTTGCTTTTTTACCCCAAGAAAAATTGGCGTGGAAAATCGACAAAAAATATTCGGTTAACTTTTCTAGTAAATCTGTAGGTGGTGTTTTTAATTCTTTTAAAGGGGAAGTGATTTTTGATAAATACCAGTTAAATACCGCTTCCTTTAAATTAACGATTGATCCAACTTCTGTTAACACAGGGAATGCCATGCAAAATGGTCACATTCAACAAAAAGATTGGTTAGATTCAAAACAGTTTCCTTCCATAGATTTTGTTTCTAGCTCTTTTGTAAAAGAAGGTGAATCTTTTGTTGTGTTGGGTGATTTAATACTTCACGGAGTGAAAAAACAGGTGAAAATACCGTTTTCGTATTCGGAAGAAAAAAAGAAAGCGAAAGTGCTAGCTGCTTTTTCGTTTAATCGTTTTGATTATGGAGTAGGTAGTCCGAATGATGGAGTTGACTCTGTTTTAACTATAAATGTGGTGATGCCACTAAAAAAATAAAAAAAAAGTTCGGGCGAGTCGCGACTCGCCCGAACTTTTTTTTTATTTTTTGTCTATTTCGACTGCTGCTAATTCATCCGATTTGTATTCGCCTGAATCTAGCTTAGATTTTAACTTTTTGAATGTTTCTAGTGTGTAATTTACATCTTCTAAAGTATGCGCTGCAGTAGGTATGATACGTAACATGATCACATCTTTTGGAACAACAGGATAGATAACAATCGAACAGAAAATATTGTAGTTTTCTCTAAGGTCATACGTCAAATTAGTTGCTTCAGCTAATGAACCTTTCATGAAAACTGGTGTTACAGGAGAGTTTGTTGCTCCAATGTCAAATCCTGCATCTTTAAATCCAGTTTGTAAAGCATTCGTAATTTCCCAAAGTTTATTTTTTAATTCAGGACGTGTACGTAACAATTCCAAGCGTTTACGAGCTCCAATAGTAATTGTCATAGGTAATGCTTTTGCAAACATTTGAGAACGCATGTTGTAGCGTAAATATTCAATAATACTTTCGTCACCACAAATAAAACCTCCTATAGAAGACATGGATTTCGCAAATGTTCCAAATAATACATCGATTTCACTTTGAACTCCTTGCGCTTCTCCTGCTCCTTGACCTGTTTCTCCTAAGGTACCAAAACCGTGAGCATCATCCACAAAAAGACGGAAGTTATATTTCCCTGACTTTCTGAATTCAACAATTTCTTTTAATTTTCCTTGGTCACCAGCCATACCGAAAACTCCCTCAGTGATTACAAGGATTCCTCCACCGGTTTGTTCTGCTAAACGTGTTGCATTACGCATTTGTTTGTCAAAACTTTCCATGTCATTATGTTGGAATACAAAACGTTTTCCTGTATGTAAACGCATTCCATCTAAAATACACGCGTGAGATTCACTGTCATAGACAATTACATCCGAGCGGTCCACTAACGAATCAATAGCAGAAACCATTCCTTGGTAACCGAAGTTAAGAAGAATACAATCTTCCTTTTTCATGAAATCTGCTAATTCATTTTCTAATTTTTCGTGCTCAGCTGTTTGACCTGTCATCATACGCGCACCCATTGGGTATGCTAATCCGTATTGTTTTGCAGCATTTGCATCAGCTTCACGTACTTCGGGATGATTTGCTAAACCTAAGTAATTGTTTAAAGACCAGATTAAACACTCTTTACCTCTAAAAAGCATTTTGTTTCCTAATTCACCTTCTAACTTCGGAAAAGTGAAGTATCCGTGAACTCCTTTAGAATATTGTCCAATTGGACCTCTATTTTTTTTGATTTTGTCAAATATGTCTTGAGCCATAATTGCAGTGTTTACTTAGTATAAAACAAATGTTAATTACTGCGAATTTAGTGAGATTTCAGGTTGTATTTGCTCCTGTTTTTTCTTTTTATTAACAGCATTAGTTCATAAAAATGAGGATTGTGTAATACATTGATTCACGCTGTGCTTATCGCAAGGATGATTTCTTTATATTTGCACAAAATTTTTATCAATGGCTTTAAAATGTGGAATTGTTGGTTTGCCAAATGTAGGTAAATCCACCTTGTTTAATTGTTTGTCGAATGCGAAAGCACAATCAGCAAACTTTCCTTTTTGTACAATTGAACCAAATGTTGGCACTATTTCAGTTCCTGATCCACGATTAGAAGTGTTAGAAACAATTGTAAATCCAGAAAGAGTAGTACCGACTACGATGGAAATTGTGGATATTGCTGGTTTGGTAAAAGGAGCGTCAAAAGGGGAGGGACTTGGAAATCAATTCTTAGCAAATATTCGTGAAACGGATGCAATCATTCATGTATTACGTTGTTTCGATGATGGAAATATCATTCATGTAGATGGCTCTGTTAACCCAATAAGAGATAAGGAGGTAATTGATATTGAGCTTCAATTAAAAGATTTTGAAACGATTGAAAAACGAATTCAAGCTTTATCAAAAAGTTTAAAAACAGGAGATAAAGATATTTTAAAGGAGAACGAAATTGCGCACAGAATTAAAGAACATTTAGAAAAAGGACTTTCCGTTCGTGCAATGGAGTTTGATGAGAAGGAAATAGAATTTGTAAATAAATTTCAATTGATTACTTCAAAACCAGTACTTTATTTGTGTAATGTAGACGAGTCTTCTGTGAAATCAGGGAACCAATACGTTGAACAAGTGCGTGAAAACGTAAAAAATGAAAATGCGGAGGTTTTAGTAATTGGAGCAAAAATTGAAGCGGATATTACTGAGTTAGAAACGTATGATGAACGTCAAATGTTTTTGGAGGAATTAGGATTAGAAGAACCAGGAGTAAATCGCTTGATTCGTTCTGCTTATTCTTTATTGAACTTACAAACGTATTTTACATGTGGTGTAAAAGAAGTAAGAGCTTGGACAATCACTAAAGGAATGACAGCACCTCAAGCTGCTAGTGTGATTCATACAGATTTTGAAAAAGGATTTATCCGTGCTGAAGTAATGAAGTATATAGATTACACTACTTTGAAATCAGAAGCAGCAGTAAAAGAGGCTGGTAAATTTAAAGTAGAAGGAAAAGAATACATTGTTGAAGATGGTGATATCATGCATTTTAGATTTAATGTATAATTTTTTTTGTTTGTAGGGATATGGCATGCTATATCCCTACAAACAAAAAAAACATTCAATAAAAAATCCCGAATCAAAAAAATGATTCGGGATTTTTTATTGAATAAATTATAAGTTAGATTTTTTGAGACAGATAAATAATTAAATTCCAGATTGTATTAAAGTACATGACGGATTTAATTTTAAAATCGAACGAAGAAAAAGCAGCTTATAATTCGTTCAACTAATATTCGTCTTCGTTGAAAAGAAAATCGTCTTTTGAAGGATAATCAGGCCAAATTTCTTCAATACTTTCGTATACATCGCCTTCATCTTCTAAATCCTGTAAGTTTTCTACAACTTCTAATGGAGCTCCGTGACGAATAGCGAAATCGATTAATTCGTCTTTAGATGCTGGCCAAGGCGCATCCTCTAAATAAGATGCTAATTCTAATGTCCAATACATAATATTCTAGTTTAGTTCGTTTATATTTTTGCACAAAAGTAATTTTATTTTGATAACATCAAAATTTTTATTTATAAACTGTTTGTTAATTTTTTGAACAAGAATCTTAAGCTGTTAATATCTTGGTTTCCAAGGGGACTCAAGAGCTGATAAATCTTGGGACAACTTTCGAGATAAAACAAATAAATAATCGCTTAAACGATTTAAGTATTTCAAAATTAAGGGGTCAATACTACTGATTTCATTTAAATTATCTGTAATACGTTCTGCTCTTCTACATACACAACGCGCAATATGACAATATGAAACAGTTGTATGTCCTCCAGGAAGTACAAAAGATTTCATTTCTGGTAGTTGAGAATCCATTTCATCTATAGAAGTTTCCAAATAATGTACATCTATTTCTGAAATCTCTGGTAATTTCATAGTGTTCGCTTCAGGATCTGCTGCCAACAATGATCCAATCGTAAAAAGTCTATCTTGAATTTCTAATAATTGTTCTTTGTAATGATCATTGATCGCTTGATCTCTAATTAATCCCAAATAGGAGTTTAATTCGTCAATAGTTCCATATGACTCAATTCTTATAGAGTGTTTGGGTACGCGTGTTCCTCCAATCAATTGGGTAGTTCCTGTGTCACCTTTTTTTGTGTATATTTTCATAATTGAATTAAAGACTAGTTAATACATTTTTTAAACGAATAATAAAGTGTTCTTTTTCTTTTCCTTTTTTCTTAATCAGTATCCCCATTTTAAATAAGTCTAAAGTTAAATGATAAT
>CANGOA010000081.1 GCA_947455255.1 Flavobacteriia bacterium
AACATTCAAGACATAGAAGCTTTGAAAATTTTATTTCTAACCTTATTTCTGGGTTAATAGCATATAGTTTCTTTCCTAAAAAACCAGCTATTAAATATGACGTAAAAATCACTGATCAGATAGCACTTTTTTAATCGAACTGAGGTTAATAATAAGAACGGAGAGATTGAAAATTTTTCATTTAGTGATATTTCGAGTGAACGATTTAAACAGAATGAATCAAACAGTAGAGCAACCCGGTTATATGGATATTTAATGTCCTTTCAGAAAGGAAGTTCTCTCAAAGACTCATTGATTTCGTATTATGATTTTTACACTAAAAAACCTGTTTATCAATCAATAATAACAACATTTATCGTAAACTTTCAAAATTCAGGTCCTAAAAAATATCCCTTTTCTAAATTCACTAAAAATGATTGGAGAAAACTAAATAGACAGCTCCATATTCAATCTGAATTTAAATATTTTAACTCATCAGTAAGTAGTCTTCCAAATGTACATACAAATATTTACGATTTAAGCCAAACAATTTCCGTAATACAACGCAATGGAATGTATCAAAAACCATTAATGATTCGAAAAATTGTTTCTGAAGGAAAAAATATTTACCATTTAACAAAAAAAGTATCTCGAATCATAGACTCAAAAACAATTTCAAAAATGAAAACTTTATTTAATATTTTAATGACTCAGGGCTGGGGGTTAGAAAATTATCGTAGAAATAAAATCATTGAAGATTGTATCATTTATCATGGCGGAATATCTGAATATAATCGTTGGAAGATATATTCTACTGATAAATATACTATTGGTATTTCAGAAATTAATTTGTTATATAAAAATTTAGATAAAAACAATCAATATTTTATTCCAAAACATATTTTCAAAGGGACAATTTATAATTTATTACTTTCTAAAATTTTAAATGGGATGAATTTAAATAAGGTTAAAAGTGAAAATTTAAAACAAATTGAAGAAGAAACTGATGATTATGAAAAGTATGGACTATAAAAAAATCATAACAAGTATTATAATACTTCTATTTATTCATATTTTTTCTTATTTCATTCTACTACCGTATGTCCAAAAGGATGCAAATTCTCATATGAATTCAGGATCGATTTTTGGGGTACTATTTTATTTCATAAGTGGAGGAATCATAATATATGGAGTTTTCAGAATAAAAAATATAACCTTACTGGTATTGATGACTCTATTAATCTATTTAATTTCCTTTGTATATTGGGGCTATACATTTCGTTCAGTAATGTGTTTTAAATGTTTACTCGGCGGTTAAATCAATTTGCTTATTCGCCATCTGATTCATCAAACGAATTCGAGCTTTATTAGCTTCCTTCTGACTTTGTTTTTTATTCTTTTTTTGTTCCAACAACTTCGAATGGAGTTTCTTGTTTTCGGTGTTTTTTTGCTTGGCCATGTAATTCAGATATACATCAAATTTAAACATTATTATGAAGCGTTTGAACGTCGAAATAATCCACGATAATTTTCCATTTGTACATTGTCAAACTGAATTATTTACCCTCTGATTCGAAATCATATTATTTCTATTATTTTTACTTCAATTATTTAGAACAGAGAATTTATTTACATGCCTAAAAATTTAGCTTTTACGTTTTTCATTAGTTTGATGCTTTTTCAACTGTCATGCACCGATAAAAAGGAAAACAAACTGATTTCTTCACCTGATTCAACAGTGAAATTTGTGCCTGACTCTACGTTTGGAATTTATCAAATACCAAGTAGTAACACCATTTTAGCCATCAAGTATTCTGGTAGAAAAAACCTAGTTGGCTACTTTCTTCGTAATTGTGTTCAAGAAAATTTTCATTCAAAATTAGAAGAAAAAAAAGGCCTAGTTTATTCTACTATTTATTCTACTAAAGAAAAATTGTACTATAGAATAGCATACAGCAAAGCTACAAAGGAGGTATATCTATACAAACAAATAAGCAGTCAAGTGAACCACTACGAAGAAATCTCTTTTATTGACATAACTCCTGAAAATATAAATGTGAATTACAATGATTTCGATGATCGTGAGAAGTATGCTAGAAAAATAATTTCCTTGTTAAATAGAAAAAATATTGGTTCTCAACTGGGGTCCTTTAATAATGATCATTCAGAACTATATTTTTATAATGATGGATTATGTTCTTTCAGAATTTACGACAAATTTGATACAATCAATGAAAACGAACAACGTATTGAAGTACTTGGAATGTGGAATTATACAAACAAAAAGATTATGATCCAATGGAAGAAAAATAATTCTATGAATTTAATTACCTCAACCTATAAATTGGATAATGAACTTCAGCTTTTAAATGAAAAAGATTCGACTCAACTGTATAATTATTGGTAACAAACCATGATAAAGAAAATCCTTTTCATTCTATTTCTGGTTGTTTCAAGTACCTTACTTTTAAACATTACATACATTTATATTGGATTTGATAAACATGTTGACTTTCTTCAAACCAAACAACTCATTTATACTATCAAAAGCTGGAAATATAGCTTTTACATACATGTTTTTACAGGGATTTTAATTTACATATCAGGTGGTTTACAATTCCTTATAACACACCAAAAACATCCTAAACTTCATCGTGTATTAGGCTATTTGTATGTTGGACTCATTTTTATCACTTTTCCAGCGGTGTTAATTATGTCTTTTCGCGCAAATGGTGGGTATATTGCCCAGGTTAGTTTTGTGACTCAATCCCTATTATGGTTGGTATGTACTTGGCTTGGTTTACGTGCTATACTTAAAAATAAACCAATCACCCACAAAAAATTCATGATACGTAGTTACGCTTTAACACTTGGAGCGTTTACACTTCGATTTTTAGCTTATCTCATTGGATTGATGAAAATTGATTTACATCCAAATGTAAAATATATCTTCATCGCTTACGCAAGTTGGATCATTAATCTAATACTTGCGGAATGGATCATGTATAAGTTTATCCCTTCAACTCAATCAATCCATCAGCATTGATTGTAAAATCTTCTGAACCTGACAATTCTTTCGAAACAATTTTATTTTCATAATACCCCACTTCAACAGGATCTTTTTCATACTGTACCGTGTATTTTTTCACATGAATTATGCCTTTAGAATCAATCATCGCGATTTTCATTGGTGCATCAATTAAAGTACGTCCACCTATTTCGCGTTTATCAATCAATTTCCCTTCAGCATCGTATGTTGCTAATTTATAAGTCGCACATCCAGAATAATAATCGCGTATCATATAGACTAATGCTGTAAACTTAGCAGTACTTGAAAGTTTTGCTAAAAAGTAAAATTCTTTTCCTGTATCTCTAGAAAAACGCGCATTTCTCATTTCGGAAACAAATTTTTCAAACTCATAAGAAATCGAATTTTCTTCATTAAAAGCATTTTCCTGTAAGAAAGGATCCAAATTCAATGGCAATTTGGAAACAGGAAACTGTTTTGCATATTGTTGCCACATTAATTTATCTGGATCACCTATTCCTAATAAACCTCGTTGATAACAACGTTCGAAATAATAAGAATTTCTAAAATGGGCCAAGTCTTTATCTTTTTTGATATTATCAATGTTTGAATAACCTGCGATTAATGCACTTTCTAAATACTTCGCAGCAATTTCATCTTTACGAAGTTTAGAATATACACAGGCAAGATTGTATAAAATAGAGGAAACGGGTTGAAAATCCAATTGTTCAGCGAGCTGATATGCTTTGATTGATTTATCAAATTGTTTAGTATCCAAATATAGATTCCCTAATTCAAAATAGGCATTACTCGTTGGATGTTCTATGATTGATTGCTTAAATTTTTCTTCAGCTTGATCATAAGATTTCTTGTTACGGTAATAGTCAACTCCTTGTAAGAAAAGTTGATTCGACTCGATGGGTTGATTTTTATTTTCTGATAAAAAACGATCAATTTTTAAGCCATCAAACAAATCATCTTGGATCAATTTACCTACCTTGTTAGAGGCACTTAAATTCAACTCTTTTGAAGGTTCTCCACAGCTTACGAAAAATAGAAGTACTAAAAGAAAGAAAATATTTTTAATCATACGATCACTCAAAATGATTCCACCCTTGTGCTTGCATTGGCACAACAGCTCCATGCTTATCTACTAAATTCAAGCCACTTGCATGATCTGTAATGTGTCCAATTACGGTGAAATTTGGATTCGCAGCCACCTTTTCGTAATCTTCTTGTTTCACTGTAAACAACAACTCATAATCCTCTCCCCCATTTAATGCAGCTGTAATTGGATCGATATTGAACTCAATAGCTGCCATGGACGTTTTTGCATCTAACGGAACACGATCGTCATAAATCGTGCAACCAACATTACTCGCTTTACAGATATGGAATAACTCAGAAGCCAAACCATCTGAAATATCGATCATCGAAGTTGGCACTACTTCCAATTCTTTCAAGAAAGAAATCACATCTTTACGTGCCTCTGGTTTTAATTGACGTTCTAATAAATAATCATGTCCGTCTAAATCTGGTTGAATGTTTGGATTTGCTTTAAACACTTCGCGTTCGCGTTCTAACAACTGTAATCCCATATAAGCACCTCCAAGATCTCCAGAAACAACGACTAAATCGTATTCTTTTGCACCACCACGGTACACAATGTCTTTTTTAGTTGCTGTTCCTAGTGCAGTAATACTGATCACTAAACCCGACAATGAAGAAGTCGTGTCACCTCCTACAAGGTCTACTTGATAAAAATCACAGGCTTTTTTGATACCAGCATACAATTCTTCCAACGCTTCTAACGGAAAACGGCTAGACACAGCAAAAGATACTGTAATCTGTGTTGGTTTACCATTCATTGCGTAGATGTCTGATAAATTCACTACAACAGATTTGTATCCCAAATGCATGAGAGGCGTGTACATCAAATTGAAATGTATTCCTTCGACTAACATATCCGTAGACACCAACATTGCTTCTGTTTCAGAAATAGAAATCACAGCAGCATCATCTCCCACACCTTTAAGTGTAGTTGAGACATGTGTTGTAAAATTTTTAGTTAATGTGTCGATAAGGCCAAACTCACCTAAATCTTTGATATCAGTACGTTTTTCAGACATTGTTGATGGATTATTTTAGGAAGTAAAGATAATGAAATGGTTTGGAAGAAATAACTATTATTTTCTTTAGTTATTTCATGAAAATCAATTCCATTTCAATCGCGGTTTCAGAAACGCATATAATTCTTCCGTCAGTAATTCGTGTTCCACTTTATCTGGATGTCCAACACACCCTTTACAATAACGTTTTTTATATAAATACAAAATAGTGTTTTTATCATTAAACCTTTTATAAACTAGATTTAACATACTGTCCAAATAAGGTTTAAAACTTTCTTTAGCCATTGGACTATCAAGAATTAAAATGGTTGTTTTTGCATTCTCTTTTCGTAATTTTTTTAAGAATTTTAAGTATGTCGAAGTAAAAAGTTCAACTTTCTGTTTTCCATCGTTTTGTCCAAGACAAATAGAAATCAAATCTGGCCGGTAGTTCTTCTTATCCCATTTCAACTTGCATTGCGATAAATCCGTATAGTCGTACACTTCAGGAATAGTTTTGTCATTATTACAACAACTACGTGACATACCATAGCCAGAAACAGAAGTTAACATCCAATCGGCATTCAATCTTCTTGCCAAACTTGGACCATAACTAATATAGGCACAATGCTGATCAAACCAATGACGCTCTCCGCATTGGATGGAATCATTTTCCATACCATTTCCACACGTCATCGAGTCCCCAATAAACTCAATCCGTTTTTTTTTCTTTTTAAAGGGCAATAATTTTTCTACCCGAAGTCCAATAAATTCTAAATATCCAATTTTCGTTTCTGTTGTTTTACAAATCGTAATGGTATGTATACCCTTTCCTAACTTTCGACCAACAATCAATTTGTTACTTTTACCTGTTAAATGTATGCGTTGGACAGGCAACGAATCAATCGCTACTTCAATGTAATTATGCTCCGATGCTTCTTTTAAAAAACCTTCGTCATTTAGTGCTATTTCACAAAAAGGACCTGAAAAATTTGCTTGAATATACACACCTGGTGCCCAAAAACGAGGCGCATATTTGTCCGAAAAATCAATTCGACCTACGTAATTAAACAAACTATTTTCGGCTCCATAAAAAGTGGTAGTTTCTTTTTTTGTACTGTGACAAGCGATTAAAAAAATACTCAAAAAAAGCGCAATAATTAAAGATTTCATAGCTTGAAATAAATGAAGTAAAAGCATTTGTTTTTTCATCAAAAAAAGACGAAATGTACAAAAAAACTACCCATAAAGTCAGAAATTATTGGTATTATTGTGCTGATACTTTAAAAAAAATACAGAAAATGTGGAATTCATTAGCGAGTATAATATTACGTAATCGACTATTTATCATAGCGATTGTAATTATACTCACAGTATTTTTTGGGTATTTTGCTGTGACTTCGTTAAAAGTCGATAATAAATATGGTAACACCTTACCAAAGGACAGTAAACCACAAGCAGATTATTTAAAGTTTAAAGAACAATTTGGAGAAGACGGTTCAACCTTAGCAATCGCTATTAAGTCCGACTCTCTTTATACAGAGAAAAATTTTGTTAAATGGCAAGATTTAGCTTTTAAAATATTGGAAATCAGTGGTGTTGAAAGTGTAATTTCAGAAGCTACGCTCTATAAAATTTGCAATAACAAAACTGAACAACGTTTTGAAATTCAAAAAATATTCTCTGATTCAACGTTTCATGAGAAATCGATCGACTCCATTCGTCGTGAAATCAAACAAAACCCACTCTATAACGGATTATTATATAACGATAAAACCAAAGTTTCCCTGCTATTAATTGGCATGGACGAAAAATACTTGGCTGACAAGAAAAAATCCAAAGTTGTTTTTGAAATCGAAGAATTAGTAGAGTCCTATTCCAAGTATTTCGGCAAACCTCACTTTGCTGGTTTACCTCACATGCGTGTAGTAATCGGAAAACGTATTGTCAATGAAATGTACATTTTCCTTGGACTCTCAGTCCTTGCGTCCTCTATTCTACTCTACATTTTCTTCCGCTCACTGCGCATTGTGATGCAATGTAATTTGGTGGTATTTGTCTCTGTTATCTGGGCATTGGGAAGTATCGCATTATTCAACTTTCAATTATCTATCATGATGGCCTTGATTCCGCCATTATTGATCGTAATTGGTGTTCCAAACTGTGTGTTTTTAGTCACCCGCTACCACCAAGAATACGTGTTGCATCGTAACAAAATCAGAGCTTTATACACGATGATTAAACGTATTGGATCGGTAACTTTCTTAACAAACTTAACAACTGCAGTAGGTTTTTGCACGTTTACAAGTTCAGATAAATTAGCGCAATTTGGTATAATTTCAAGCTTAAATATTATGGTAGTGTTTGCATTGTCGATTTGCATACTTCCTATCATGGCATCTTATTCAAAACCGCCAAAAGAAAGACATCTAAAACACCTTTACAAGGTTTATTCTCAGGGATTTATTGAATACATTATCATTATTATTACTAAATACAGAAAGTGGATATACATCACTTCTGTTTTAGTTGTTGGAATTAGCTTATACGGTATGACAAAAATCGTTGCAACTGGAAATGTAACCAGCGATTTACCAAAAAAAGATCCAATTTTATTAGATCTGAAATTTATCGAGAAAAATTTTGGAGGTTCTATTCCATTTGAAATATTGATTAATTATAAAGAAAAAGGTCGTTTATTTTCCAACGAAACCTTAGAAAAAGTTGATCACATCCAACAAACATTTGCAAAAGATACCTTGTTCTCCAAAAGTTTATCTATTGTTGACTTTATCAAGTCCATCAATATGGCGTATTTTGATAATGACTCTTCGCATTACACCTTGATTTCTACGCGTGATAAATTGCGTTTGAAAAAATACTTTGACGAAACAGACATTAACAATGTCAATAGTGGCAGCATGTCTATCAAGGAATTGGTGGATACTACAAACACCTCATTACGTATTCGTTTACAAATGAAAGATTTAGGTTCTTATGTAGTCTCTCAAAAAGTGGATTCGTTAAAAGTATTAGTTGATGGTATTTTAAACCCTGAAAAGAAACAAGTAGAAGCTACTTTTACGAAAGCTTTCAAAGGAAGAAAAGACCTTGTTGACACATTATTATCTGAATATCCTTGGATTTTCAATAATGTAACAGCAATATTATCCAAAGGGAACCAAGATTTACAAACTTCTTTCGACCTAGATCCAAGTAAAATAAACGCATACAAAAACAAAGGAGATTTCAAAAAAATTCTACGTCAAGCAATTGATGATGAGTATTATGACCTCACTTTTACAGGTACATCCGTTGTAGTTTCAGAAGGTACCAAATACCTTTTCGTTAATCTTGTGCAAAGTTTGATTTTTGCGATTCTTTCCATTGCATTATTAATGGCTTTCTTGTTCCGTTCGTTCAGAATCATCTTAATTTCGATGATACCAAACATCATACCTTTGTTATTTACAGCAGGAATCATGGGCTTTTTCCAAATTCCACTTAAACCTTCTACCCTACTTGTATTTGGAATTGCATTGGGTATCACGGTAGATAATGCCATTCTTTTCTTAGCTAAATACCGTCAAGAATTACGAGCACATACCTGGGACATCAAACAATCTATATTAATCTCTGTACGAGAAACAGGTTTAGGTATTTTCTATACTTCCGTGATATTATTCTTCGGATTCATCATGTTTGTCTTCTCCCAATTTGGAGGTACAAAAGGACTTGGATTATTAGTTTCCATAACGATTCTTGTCGGAATGATTACCAACTTAATCATCTTACCTGCTCTTTTATTAACCTTAGAGCGCAAAGTAACCACTAAATCTTTCAAAGAACCATTCTTTGATATCTATGATGAGGAAGTAGACTTTGATCACCACAAGATGGAGATTGAGAAATGAGTGACGAAGTGACGAGCAACGAGCGATGTTTTTAAATTTCAATGATTTACACTTTTAATCAAAATTTAGATTTTCTTTTTACCGACTATTCTACCGAATACTAATTTTAGCTAACGTTAAAAATATTCAAGTATAAATATTGCTAGTTTTGAAAAAAAATTAGAACAATTATGAAAAAATTATTTATCCTATTTTTGGCAACAAGTACATTAGTAGCCTGTAAGAAAGAAACGAGTACACCAAATTCTTCAAACAACAACACTACAACAAATTTAAGTAACGTAACTATTACTGGATTTGATTGTAATGGCGTTCAAATCATTGGTGATGTCACAAAAAATCAAGAAGCGAGTGATGTTACAGCGACTATTAGTTATTCTGGTGGAAATGGAAAGGTGTACACTACAAATACAGCTACTTCTACAGGAGTTACAGGTTTAACTGCTACATCACAAGCAGGAATGCTAGCAACTGGAAATGGTAAATTGACATATATTATTACAGGAACACCAGCAACTACTGGAACTGCAAGTTTTGCGATAAGTTTTGGAGGACAAAGTTGTACTATTAACCTAACAGTAAAAGAAGGGGTTCAAACTGAAGGTGTACCTGGAGCAAGCATTAAAGATATTGATGGAAACACGTACAAAACTGTAACCATTGGTACTCAAACATGGATGGCAGAGAATTTAAAGGTTAGCAAATATAATGATGGTACTGCAATTCCTAACGTAACAGACAAAACTCAGTGGCAAAACACTACTTCAGGTGCTTGGGATTATTTTTACTACGATTATTATGTTGACCCTACAAATCCTGAAAGATTTGGAAAATTGTATAATGGTTATGTAATTACAAGTAATAAAAATGTGTGTCCTAGTGGATGGCACATTCCTACAGATGCAGAATGGACAATTTTATCTGATTATTTAGGAGGAAAAAATGTTGCAGGAGGAAAATTGAAAGAAACAGGGAGTGTTAATTGGCTATTTAACACTGATGCTACAAACTCAGCTTTATTCAATGCACGCCCAGGTGGTATGAGAGATAATGAAGGTGCCTGTCACTTCATTCATGAATCGGGTTATTGGTGGAGTTCTAGTGTAGACCCTCAAGAAGCAAATGATTTATTATACATTAATATTAATTCTAGCGATGCATATTTAATAAAAAATAGTTCATATCCTAAATCAATAGGATTATCTATTAGATGTTTAAAAAATTAACTGAGATAAAAATTCAAATGATGGGTTATGAGTTTTCATAACCCATTTTTTTTTCTTGTCGGTATGATACCAAATTAATTATTCTTCCAGCGCTATTGTTAACGCTAGAACGTAAAGTTACCACCAAATCTTTCAAAGAACCATTCTTTGATATCTATGATGAAAAAGTGGACTTTGATCACCACAAGATTGAGAGTGAGGAGAAGAAGTAAAGATTGACGTATGACGTATGACTACTTTCCTCTAGATTAAAATTTAGTTAATTTACCGAATACTAATTTATTAGGCTTACAAAATGTATCAAGGATAAATATTGCTAGCTTTGATAAAAATTAAAAAGCTTATGAAAAAATTATTTATCCTATTAGTTTTTGCTAGCTCATTCGTAGCTTGTAAAAAGAAAACTACATCACCTACTACTACAATTAATTCCACTGACACAACAAAGGCCTTTAAAGACACAACAAAAAATACAAATTCTGTGACTTGTAATGAAAATCAAAATGTTGATTTTACTTGTAAAGGAACACCAATGGGAAAATTTGGAGAATGTATAAAAGATATTGATGGAAATGTTTATAAAACTGTTATAATAGGAAAACAACAATGGATGGCGCAAAATTTGAATACAAGAAGATTTAACGATGGAACTAATATTACTAATGTAATTGACAACAAAGAATGGTATAATAGCTCTTCTCCTAACTGGTGTTTTACAAACAATGATTCCGTTTTACCAAACATTTATAATATAGGAAAACTTTATAGCGGAAATGTAATAACTTCAACTAAAAATGTTTGCCCATCAGGGTGGCATATACCTTCAGATTCAGAATGGGATATTTTAATTAACTATTTGGGAGGTGATCTACTTGCCGCTGATAAACTAAAAGAAATTAGTAACAATGTTTGGGACAATTCAGTTAATTCATCAAATATTTCATTATTTACAGCTTTACCAGGAGGATCAAGACAAAGTGCAGGTGATTTTACTTCCATAGGTAATTACGCTTACTTTTGGTGTTTTAATAAATCATCAAATGTAATAGGTAATTATACTATAGTTTCTGTTACAGCAAGTACAAAAAAATATTTATATCCATCTGCATCTAAAAATATTAATATCGGTTTATCAGTCCGTTGTATAAAAGACTAATCTAAATTTAATTAAGTATAATGAAAAAAACATTTATCATTCTTACACTTACTACTTCACTTGTAGCATGTAAGAAAACAACAACGAATCCTACAACGAATCCTACAAACACGAATTCAACAATCGTTACAGATATCGACGGAAATAAATACAACACTGTTGTTATTGGTGCACAAACATGGATGAAAGAGAATTTGAAAGTTTCTAAGTACAGTGATGGTACAACAATTCCAAACATTACGGATAATAAACAATGGCAAAACAATACCACTGGTGCATGGTCTTATTACAATAGCGATGCAGTTAACAATGCTAAATACGGTAAATTATACAATTGGTATGCAGTGAGTAAAACAACCAATGGTAATAAAAACGTTTGTCCTACAGGATGGCATGTACCTACAGACGCTGAATGGACGGTTTTAACAGATTATCTAGGTGGAGAAACTGCTGGTGCTAAAATGAAAGAAGTGGGTACAACAAGCTGGAAAGCCCCGAATAAAGATGCTAATGACACGTCTCTATTTACTGGTCTTCCAGGCGGGTTCCGCGGCAGCAATGGAAATTACTCCAACATTGGCTACTACGGTGGCTGGTGGAGTTCTACGGAGAACCTTACAGATTATGCTTGGTACCGCAGCCTGAGCTACGACAATGGCCTTGCAGTCAGAAACTACAACTACTACGATAAGAGTAATGGGTTGTCTGTTAGGTGCCTCAGAGATTAAACCGCCTGCCTTATTTGAAATACTCAAACTAACTGCATAAAATTGTTCCATGAAAAGGACAATATTACAGTTACTAGTAGCGGATATCAAACACAATCAACTACTTAATGGTTTGTACGACATGGGCTTCTATGACGACGACATCTACACTTTGAATATAGATTTCATCGTTGCAAATATGATGGGAGTTTCTACTATATCTGTTGCATGGTTGGACATCTACCACAAAACAATGTTGGAGATAGATACAAACATCACAGAGTAGGAACGGCAGAATATTGCGAAGGAACTATATGAACGACTAGTAAATATATAGTTTGTGTAGCATTTGGAGAATAATCACAGATTTAATCTTTGGAAGTTAAATGTTCGAGGAGTGGATAAGGAAGTAAGAACATTTTGTTAGTTTTGAAATAAATACATTAATCATGAAAAAAATATTTATTCTTTTAGTTCTTGTGAGTTCATTTTTGGCTTGTAAAAAAACAACAACAACCCCGAATACTACAACGAAAAACACTTCCGATTCTACTAAGATTGTTATTGATACCACAAAAACATCGAATGATGTAAGTATCTCAGGTTTTGATTGTGTAGGTGTTAAAATAACAGGAACACTTGTAAAAGATAAGATTGTGAGCAATGTGTCCGCTACAATTAACTATACTGGGGGGAACGGAAAAACGTATTTAACGAAAGCTCACACGTCTACTGGTGTAACAGGTTTGTCGGCTACTTTGTTAGCAGGAACGTTAGCGAATGGGGTAGGAACTTTGGTTTACACAATTTCTGGAATACCAAATACTGCTGGAACAGCCAATTTCGCCATTTCTTTAGGTGGTAAAAGTTGTACAATTACGATAACTGTTGACGACGTTGCTCAAACTATTGGTAAACCTGGACCAAATATCACCGATGCAGAAAATAATACCTACAAAACAGTAACTATCGGTACTCAAACATGGATGGCAGAGAACTTAAAAGTAAGTAAATACAGCGATGGAACATCTATACCAAACATTACGGATAATAAACAATGGCAAAACAATACCACTGGTGCATGGTCTTATTACAATAGCGATGCAGCAAACAATGCTAAATACGGTAAATTATACAATTGGTATGCAGTGAGTAAAACTACCAATGGTAATAAAAACGTTTGTCCTACAGGTTGGCATATACCTACAGACGCTGAATGGACGGTTTTAACAGAGTATTTAGGTGGCGCAAGTGTTGCTGGAAGTAAAATGAAAGAAGTAGGCACAACAAGCTGGAGTAGTCCAAACACAGATGCTACTAATGAGTCATTATTTACTAGTCTTCCGGGCGGTTACCGCTACAGCAATGGAGTTTACGTCAACGTTGGCAGCAACGGTGAGTGGTGGAGTTCTACAGAGTACAATACAAACCTTGCTTGGTACCGCGACCTGTACGACAGCAATGGCAGTGTCTACAGATACTACGTCGATAAGAGCTTTGGCTTTTCTGTTAGGTGCCTTAAGGATTAAAGACTTAAAATTCTCAAACTAACTGCCTAAAATTGTCTTATAAAAAAGACAACATGGTAATTCATTTTACATTATTCTGCTCAAACAAACGATCTCTAACCATCTCCCAATTTTCAAACTGAATCGTTCCTTTTTCAATTTGAGCTAAACTTTTATAAAGTTCCGATTTCTTCCATTCATTCAAGAGAGAATCGTTTTCAAAAGAGTTGACGTTGTTTCTATTTTCCATGAAAGATTGCATGTTAATACATTAATCTGGACCCTATTCCGGACCCTGTCAATAATTCAGTTTTAAACAAAGCCTCGGCGTAATGGACAAAAAGTAGGCTGAAATTTTGAACTTATGTTCAAGTGGACAAAAAGTAGGCTGTTTTTTTTCTGATTTTTTCAAATCGTGTTTTCTTATTTTGTACATTTCCCTTGTCAAAAGAA
>CANGOA010000082.1 GCA_947455255.1 Flavobacteriia bacterium
AAACCAGGTCAGTCGAAATTAGTTACCCAACGCAAAGAGTCGGATAAGGTTCAATTTTTATCTGGAATCTTTGAAGGGAAAACTACAGGTACCCCAATAGGATTTATCATCCCAAATGAAGATCAAAAATCGAAGGATTATACGCATTTAATAGATACTTACCGACCTTCGCATGCGGATTATACGTATGATGCTAAATACGGTCATCGTGATCATACAGGCGGAGGTCGTTCCAGCGCTAGAGAAACAGCATCTCGTGTGGTAGCAGGAGCTTTAGCCAAACAATTTTTAGCGGATAAAGGAATTCAAATTACCGCCTTTGTAGATCAGATTGGAAGAATCAAACTTTCAGAAAAAGAAATAGATAACGCTGATTTTTCGAATATTGAACACAATTTAGTTCGTTGTCCTAACATCGAAAAAGCTTCTGAGATGGAGCAATTCATCCAAGAAATTAAGAAACAAGGAGATTCTGTCGGAGGAAGTATATTTTGTACAGTTTCTGGTGTTCCTGCAGGACTCGGAGAACCAGTCTTTGATAAATTACACGCAGAACTTGGAAAAGCAATGTTGTCTATCAACGCGGTGAAAGGGTTTGAGATAGGCTCTGGTTTTGGAAGTATTTCGATGCTGGGCTCAGAACATAATGATATTTTTGTTGGTTTAGGTGAAACCGTAACTAATCACAGCGGTGGCATTCAAGGTGGTATTTCTAATGGGATGCCTATTTATTTCAGAACGGCTTTTAAACCAGTAGCGACAATATTAAAACCACAAAATTCCATAGATTCTCAAGGTAATCAAGTAACTATTGAAGGTAAAGGTCGCCATGATGCATGTGTAGTTCCTCGAGCAGTTGTAATTGTAGAAGCAATGACAGCGATTGTCTTGTTGGATTTCTTTCTTAGACAAAAAGTTGTAAAATAATTACTTCAAGCGATTTTTATACACCAAATACTTTACCGGAAAGTAGGAAGCGATAATTGATAATATCGAAACAAGTACAAGTACAAATAATCCATCACTGAATGTTAATTCGATTGGGAAAGGTTGATTATCCGTATTTGGTAACACTATCAATTTACCGTAAATCTGTATCAAACAAACTGAAACTCCGATTAGAATACCATAAACAACACCTTTAAAAGCTATCAACAAACCTTCGTAAAAGAAAATTCGAAAAATAAATGATTCGTTTGCCCCAAAACTTTGAAGTGTAATAATGTTTTTCTTCTTTTCGATATAAAGCATTGTTAAGGAAGCTACTAAATTAAAAGCAGCCAAAATAAAGACAAAAATCAAAATTGCAATTACTATTAATTTTTCTGATTTACTAGTTTTATAGATCAATTCATTTTTTTCCAGGTGTGTTTTTACTTCAAATGAACCACCGAGTTTTTGCTGAATTTCTTCTTTTACAACTTCTAATTCTGCTGATGGTTTAACTGATACATAAATTGCAGTTATATCGTTTTCATAACCGAGCATTGAAGTTGCTAAATCAATCGGTAATACAACGTAGGAATCATTTACTTCTTTGTTATAATTGATTCTTCCTGCTACAGTTATTGTCTGCGTTCTAAACGGATTAGAGCTAACACTTACGCGTGCATCGCGTTTTGGAAAATAACACAGTAACGTTTCATGACCAGCATTCGTTGGTATATAACCACCCAATTTTTGGAGTAACATGGCTCCTACAAGCGCAGTAGGAACATTTTTTTCAGATAAATGAGGGAAACCATCGATCATGTGTTTTTGTACATCAGCCATTTGAAGGTAATTATCCTCCACTCCAACCATTTTGGCATTCACCCATTTTTTTTCATGACGAAGCACTACAATTTCTTCTACTGCTTTACAAGTAGCTTGAACACCTTGAATTGATTGAATACCTTTAAAATTGACTGTATTTTGATCGAAAGTTTTACGTTTTGTTGATCGAATAATTATATCTGAATCAAATTCAGAATACAGGTCTTCCACCATTGATTCGATTCCATTAAATGCAGAAATCAAAATTACCAAAGCAGCAGTAGTTACAGCAATACCAATAACCGAGATACGCGTAATTAAATGAATTACGTTTTTCTTCTTTTTCGAAGACAAGTATCTACGCGCTATGAAGAATGGAACGTTAATAAGAAAGTAGTTTATTTTTGATTCAGAAGGTTTTGAATTTCCATCGCATAATCTAAAGAATCATCAATTTTGAAGATTAATTCTGGAATCTTACGCATATTTTTCAAACGTTTACCAACTTCACCACGAATCTTTTTAGCATGTTCGTTTATGGAAGCTAACACCTCTTCTTTTACTGGTCCTCCGAAAACACTAACAAAAACACGCGCTAAAGATAAATCTGAAGTCACACGAACAACGGTTACAGAAACCATCGCTCCCAAACAGATTTCACGTGCATTTCGTTGAAAAAAAACAGATAATTCTTCTTGAATTACCCCTTCAATTTTATTTTGTCTTACTGATCCCATGGTGCAAAGATAATGATTTAATGAATCAATTGATTAATGTGAAAATGTAACAATGTATTAATTTGAAAATTTGAAAATGAGCTAATTTGAAAATGGTTTTTCAAATCATCATAATACAATAATGTATATTACAATAAACTATTTTAAAACCTCACTTAAAATGATTGACACCCCCATGATTAGAATAAACCAACCGAATATGGGTTTTAATTTTTCCCCTGGAATTTTAGTACTAAGTTTAATTCCTGCCATGATTCCAACGATAGCAATCAAAGAGAAAATGGACATGTGAATCCAATCTATACGCTTAAGTCCATCATGATCGACTCCAAAACCAATCAGTGAATTAATTGTAATAATGATTAAAGAAGTCGCGACCGCTTTCTTAATTGGAAGTTTTGCCCAATTGGTTAATACAGGAATAATTAAAAAACCTCCTCCAACTCCAACAATTCCAGTAATAAATCCAACGAGTAAACCCGCGAATACAATTTGAGTACGATTAATGATAAGATCAGTTTCTTCAATTTCATTCGCTTTATTCTTAATCATTGATATTGAAGCAAACAACATCATACATGCAAAAACAACAAGTAATAATGTGTTTTTAGTCAAAACAAAGCTGGAAGTCTGAACAATATCATTTGGAATTAAATGGATCAAATACGTACGACTTAAAATCACAGCTAAAATAGATGGAATACCAAAAAGGACAACAAACTTCCACGAAATATTACCGAGTTTATAGTGTTTGTAAGAACCTATTAAACTAGTAAATCCTACAATAAACAAAGAGTAAGTAGTCGCTAATACTGTATCGAGACCAAAAAGATAGACCATAATCGGAACGGTCATAGTAGAACCACCTGCACCAATTAACCCTAGGGTTATTCCCATGATTAATCCAAAAAAATATCCGAAAAAATGAGTGACTTCCAAATTTATTAATTATTTACCCCCTTCAAAAGTGACTGTAAAAATCCACGAGTTATTATACAAACTATTAATCGGCTTAGAAACCGGACTCATATCTTGAACTAATACATTTTGTAACCCTTGAGAATATTTTATTTCTAATCCCAATTTAAAAAACTCATTAAAAAATTCAACACCTCCGCCAAATTGAGCCATCCAATCTTTTTTTCGAATCTTTATAAATGGATCAATGTAATTTTGAGACTTATCTTCCATGGACTGTAAGTCTAAAGAAAATTGCATACCAGTCACTGCAAAAGCAGTAAAATTACCATGTCTTAAAGTACGAATTTGAAATAATAATGGAAAATCTACATTTGAAGAATTAACACGTTCTTCATTATATGTTTCCGCAGTTTGATTTGGTTTTGGAGTAGAATAATACTTTATTACACGTTCTTGAAAAGAAAAAGTCGGGATGAATCTTAATCGTAAAATAGGTGTTCCTAATTTTAATGAAGCTAACAAACCAACTTGTGCACCTGGTAATGTTTGTGATTGAATCGATCGAAATCCATAAGCACTATATGCATTCAGTGTCGGCGTGAAATTAAACCCTGTATAATTAATTCCCATTTGAACTCCAAATGAGATTACTTCTTTATCAAAATTCTTATAGTTTTCTAGGCGTTGATGTTGAGCATTTGAAACAATGCTAACAAAAATAAATAGGAGAATAAGAATAGATTTAAGAAAATACATCACTTTATTAACGAAAAACGAAGCGTTTTATTTTGTACCAGCATAAATTGTTGCAATACCCCCAGAAACTAAAGTTGACGTAATATTTTTATAACCTACTTTTGCTAAAATAGCTTCAAAGTCTTTCCCTTCCGGAAAAGCAGCTACCGATTCAGGTAAATAGGTATAAGCATTACTATCTTTAGAAATCGATTTCCCTAAAATTGGAATAATGTTATTGGAATAAAAAGCAAATAATTGTTTGATTGGAAATTTTTTAGGTTTTGAAAACTCCAAAATAATTAGTTTTCCTTCTGGTCGCACAACGCGAAGCATTTCTCCCAATCCTTTTTCTAAATTTTCAAAGTTTCGAACACCAAAACCAACCGTTAACCCATCAAAATAATTATCCTCATAAGGAATCGCTTCGGAATCACCTTGTTGCATCGTAATGATATGGTCTACCCCTTTTTTCTTCATTTTCACACGACCGTGCTCTAACATACCAGAAGAAATGTCCAGACCTACAATTTGCGTTGGCTTTAAGACTAAACTTTCCAATGCAAAATCACCTGTACCAGTAGCAATATCTAAAATACGTTTTGGATTCACAGAACGAAGCATTTTAACTGCTTTTTTACGCCATAATTTATCTATCCCCAAAGACAAAAAATGATTTAAGAAATCATATTTCGCAGAGATATTGTTGAACATTTCTGCAACTTCTTCTTTTTTAGATTTAGAAGAATCTCCGTATGGTTTTACTTGTTCTGCGCTCATAGTTGTTAGTTCTTCTCGATGATTTGAATTTCTTCTATTAATTGGTCTTTTTCTATACTTACCACGCCACTCTTTTCACACACAAGTCCACCTGCTAAATTTGCATAAGAAGCCACTTTTTCAATCGGAAGACCAATCGCTAAACAAAGCGTAGCAACACTAATTACAGTATCACCTGCCCCACTCACATCAGCGATGGTACGAATATGTGCTGGAATATATATTTTCTCAGAAGATGATTTTATAAAAACTCCGTGTTCAGAAAGTGTAATAAACGTATTTTCATTTTGTAGTTTCGCCTCCAATAGCTGAACAGCATCTTCAAATGCGTCTTTGTTTGCGATATCAAAATGAACGTTTAATCCTTCTTTTAATTCTTTTAAATTTGGTTTAAACAAGGTGACTCCTTTATATGCAAAGAAATTATCACGTTTCGGGTCAACTGTAGTTGGGATATTTGCAGTTTTACACAAATCCAAAACCTCAGAGATTACACGCTCCGTTAAAACTCCTTTATTATAATCTTCAAAAATCAACGCATCAATACCTGATTGAATTAAGTTTGAAACTTTTTGAATCAATTGGTTTTCCTCTTCCGTAGATATTGGGTCAATTTGTTCTGAATCTACACGTAACAATTGTTGATTGTTTCCAATAATACGTGTTTTAACCGTCGTTTTACGGTGTTTACTTCGAACAATTCCAGAAGAGTTCACCTTTTCTTGATCAAAAATCTGAACCAACTCCTCCCCTTCTGAATCATCACCGACCACCGAACAAATAATAGCTTCGGCACCTAATGAAACAATGTTTAATGCCACGTTAGCAGCACCACCCAATCGGTTTTCTTTTTTAGATAAACTTACAATGGGAACAGGTGCTTCAGGACTAATGCGTGTCACCGAACCAATCACATACGCATCCATCATAACATCCCCAAGAATGGCGATACGTTTGGTTACGAATTGAGAAAAAATATCTTGAATTTTCATTTATGCTAATTTCGCTAAAGCTTCTTTTACACGTGTCATTGCTTTTACTAAAGTCTCTTCAGATGCAGCATATGAAATTCGTATGCAATTATTTGCACCAAAAGACTCACCACTAACCAAAGCAACCATTGCTTCACTTAACAAGTATAAACATAAATCATGTGCACTCGTAATCGTTGTATCCTTGTATTTTTTTCTGATAAAATAAGAAATATCTGGGAAAATATAAAAAGCACCTTCAGGAGTATTTGCTTTTACTCCTGGCATTTCTTTCAACATACCTAGTACTAAATCTCTACGACTTTTGAATGCTTTAATCATATCTTGTAATACCGCAGGGTCAGCTTTCATTGCTGCGATAGACGCACGTTGTGCAATCGAACATGTCGCTGATGTAAATTGACCTTGTACTTTGTTACAAGCATCTGCAATCAGTTTAGAAGCACCGATGTATCCAAGTCTCCAACCAGTCATCGCCCATGCTTTAGAAACACCATTTACCGTAATCACCTGATCAAAAATTTCAGGGAATTGAGCTAAACTTTGGTGTTTACCTACAAAATTAATATGTTCATAGATTTCATCAGCTATTACAACAACAGAAGGATTTTTGACTAATACATTCGCTAAACCTCTCAATTCCTCTTGGCTATACAACGAACCTGTAGGATTACAAGGGGAAGAGAAAATCATCATCTTCGTTTTAGGAGTAATCGCTTCTTCGAATTGTTTTGCCGTGATTTTAAAATCTGTTTCGATTCCTGCATGCACAATTACAGGAATACCTTCAGCCACTTTTACAATTTCGATGTAAGAAACCCAATATGGTGCTGGGATAATCACTTCATCTCCAGGATTGATACAGCTTAACACAGCATTTGCAATGGATTGCTTTGCTCCTGTTGAAACCACAATTTGATCTTTCGAATAGTTCAATCCATTGTCGCGTTGGAATTTCAAAGAAATACTTTCTCTCAAATCATCATAACCCGCAACCGGAGTATACATCGTATAGTTTTGATCTAACGCTTCTTTCGCAGCATCTTTGATAAATTCAGGAGTAAAAAAATCTGGTTCCCCCAAACTTAACGAAATTACATCCTTACCAGCAGCTTTTAATTCTCTTGAAATACGAGACATCGCAATAGTTGCAGACTCTTCCATTGCAAGCAAACGATCAGATAATTGTATCATAAATGTGTGTTAATTCTTGTATATATACAAAACTAAAAAATATTTGCTTGTAGCGGTATAAAAACAAGGAATATATACACTTTAATCTACCTTAAAATACAAATCGGATTCCGCTTTTCTTCTTATTTCTAATCCCTTTAATACTTTCCCTCCAGCATGTGTCCATTTCATGAATTCTTTTGCGATACTTGAATCATTTGGATTAGCATTTACTTTTTTTAGTAAGGTGGAAGACTTCAGGTTATAAATACCTAGATTATAAGCAAATGAAACCAAAGCATCGTATTGATTTTGTGTCAATGGTTTCATTATAATAACCTTTAATTTTTGTTCAATCATCACCAATTCTTTCCGCAGCAATTCCTCTGCTTGTTCTTTGGTGATTGTTTCGGTCAACAAATGCTTTTCTTCGGCAGTGTCGATCAATGTTCCAAATCCAATCGTAGGTAAACCTACAGCATCTTTATACATTTTTGCTCTGAATCCTTCAAATTGTTCAATAAGCAAAACTCCATTTTTGCCAGTAATCATATTCTTCTTTTTAAATTTAAAACAAAAATATAAAGAATAATTAATCAGATAATCAAATGGTTATGAAAATTATTATTGTAATTTTACTAACTAATAGTTTAAATAAATGAAAGATATTTAAAAAAAACATTTTTTACGAAAACTTATTTTAGGGAGTCTAATTTTTACTTCAACATTGATATTCAGACAAATTAAAGGTTACGAAACAACATTTAATTTCAGTATTGTATATTTTATGTTTATTTATATTTCATTGATTTTAATTGGTCTAACTGATTATTATTTTGAAGAAATAAAAAAACCAAAAATCATTAAAAATTTACTTATAGATTACCCGCTTATTAAATTCAACAACTTAGGATTTGAAATCGTTGATAACAATAAATTAGTGGGTAAAATAAATCATTATCAAGTTTATTTATCTCCCAATACTTCAATTGAAAAAAAACATAAATTAAGTATTTTAATACCCTTAAACTATCATACAGAATTAGAAAAACACTTCTCTAATTTCAATGATAACTTTAGAATTACAATCGAAAATAAATTTTTGTTTGCGGAATGTACTTTAAAAGAATTTGATGAAAAATTCTCTTTTGAAAGTTTAATTGAACTATTAGATAATACTACAAATGAATTAGCCTCCAAAGGCATAAATCCTCTTTAATTCTTTAATAATATTCTACAAGCATTTTTTCAATAAATCAATCAAGTTTAAACATTTCAAAATCGTTTCATTAACATCAATTTCATTCGTTGAATACAATAGATATAAATTATGTTGATCAGTAATAATTTCTATTTCTATGTCTTTATAAAAATGAAGAATTTCGATAAAATTTGAATTACTTGTTATGTTTAAATTGGTGTCTATTGTATAAAAATCAAGTATATCTTTTTTACGTTTGAATAATGAAAAAGTATTTTTTTCTAATGAAAATCTAACGTTTTCAACTTTAAAAAAATCATTTATTTTAATATTAACCTGAATTAATATTACATCCTCATTAGTACTCGTTTTTTCAATATTTATGGTAATATTAAAACTATCCGATTCTTTAAAATATGACTTAACTGACTTATAAATATTACTATGACCTGACCATGTTCTGTTTTCTTCATCTTTTATTAAAACAAAATCATTACTTCTTAAAAAATCGTTCACCTATTAATATTTAGATTCCTAATCATTTTATGCTATCGGCACCACATTATCCAACTCATTAATATACAATTCCAGTTCACCATTTGAATTGGTTCTAAAATTGGTGTCGAACTTTACATTTTCCAACCAATCATTTTGCGCATAGGAATGTTTTTGAACGATATCTTGCGAATAGGTTTCATCAAAGGTTTCGATGAGAATAAAAACTTCAGCATTTTTTAATTTCAATGTTGCTACATCCATCCCTATAACAGGCGATTCATCTGTTATTTTATGTACAAGTGTCCATGTTAAAGGGAAAAAAGTGATTGTATCCACTTCTAAGTTGAGTGGAAAATATTCTTTCATAAAATTATTCGCTCCTAACTCTTTGTCCATGGCGATAAAAGCAGAAATTTTCGTTTTTAGCAAAACATTGTTTCTCAGGTTAACCGACTTAAACATAATTGCTTGTCCACCATCAAAAGATGTTAATATGATATTTTTTGAAAAGCCAATTTTCGCATTCGGTTTAGAAAAACGTCCATACAACAAACCTGTCGCGAGTGCAAACGCTAATAAACCAACAAACGCTTCAATCATTGCAACAATTTCTGCACCAATTCCATGGGGAGAAACTGAACCATAACCAACAGTGGTAAATGTTTGTGTAGAAAAGAAAAAAGCACTAAAAAAAGGTGGTTGGTGTTCTGAAACTCCTTTTAACTCTTCTATACCTATTCCAAGGTAAATACATGTAAATAATATATTTATAACAATGTAAATCATCAAAATGATAAACAAAAATCTACCTAGCGATACGTCAAGTAGGTATTTATAATAGTCTTGAAATTTGGTCAAACCTCCTTTACGAATGATGTTATATGTTCCATCTTGGTTCATCATGCGTTTAATCGGCTTCTGAAATTTGGATCCTAGTCCTGGGTCTTTCATTGTTTTCATGGAGTAAAAATACAAATCCTTCAAGATTTATGGTTTTTCTAGATAATTAATATTTAATTAACCTTACACTCTACAACTATCTATACATTTGACAATCAACTTTAAAGAAAATATATATGAAGTTTTTTATTTTATCAATAACCTTATGTAGTCTAACATTTATTGGATTTTCGCAAAAAATAATTTCCAAAATTGCCTTTGGTTCTTGTGGAAAACAGTATCATCCACTACCTATTTTCGATATGATTGTGGGGCACCAACCTGATTTATTTGTCTTCTTAGGCGACAATATTTATGCTGACACTGACAATATGGATACGATGAAGGCTAAATACAACCTGTTAGGTTCAAAACCAACCTATCAAAATTTAGTAAAAAATGTTCCTATCATTGCAACGTGGGATGATCATGACTATGGTCAAAATGATATTGGACGACATTATAAATACAAAAAAGAGTCAAAAGAATTGTTTTTAGATTTTTTTAAAGAACCAGCCAATTCAGAAAGAAGAAAACATGAAGGAATTTACACTTCTTACATGTATGAATTCAACGGTAAAAAACTACAAGTCATACTATTAGACGGTAGAACTTTTAGAGACAATCAAACACCCTACACGAAGGAACTTGAAGGAGACAAACGTTTTTTCTATGAAAAAGATTATGGTAAAACACTTCATCCTGACTCCACTTTTTTAGGAAAAGATCAATGGATTTGGTTGGAAAAAGAATTGCAAAAACCAGCAGATTTACGCATTATCGGAAGCGGTTCTCAATTTGGTATTGAGTATAACTCTTATGAATCTTGGGCTAACTTTCCTTTAGAGCAACAAAAAATGATTGAGTTAATCAAAAAAACGAAAGCGAATGGCGTATTGTTTTTATCCGGCGATGTTCATTACGCAGAAATATCAAAAATGCTTGTGCCAGATATGTATCCCATCTATGATGTTACCTCAAGTGGATTATCTTCCAAATGGCACTTTGCAACACCAAACAAAAATCGTATTGAAGGACCAGTTATGGAAAATCATTTTGGTCTTTTAACTATTGATTGGGAACACAAAAACCCCATGATAAAAATGGAAGTTTGGGATATTAATAATAATCAACGATTTGAATATACGATACGATTGGATGAACTCCAATTTAAATAATACTGACAAATTGTCGTTTCTATTTATTTGGCATTTCGTTTGACTAATTGATAGTATATTTATAAAAATTTAGAAAATGAAAAGATCAAACATTATACTATTGGCTATTGGAGGCTTAGTAGTAATTTTATTTATGATGTACCGTTCTTCGTACAACTCTGCAATCACCTTACAAGAATCAGTTGATGAATCATGGGGGAATGTTGGAGCAAGTTACCAACGTCGTGCAGATTTGATACCACAATTGGTTGCAACCGTTAAGGGAGCAGCACAAAATGAAGGTGATATCTTAAAATCAGTTACACAAGCGAGAGCTGGAATTGTGAATGCAAAAACACCTGAAGACATGGAATTGATGGGTAAAAAGATCAATACAGCTATTAATTTAGCATTTGAGGCCTATCCACAAATTCGTTCAACAGACAACTTTAGCGCTTTACAGGCTCAATTAGAAGGTACTGAGAACAGAATTAACAAAGCACGTCAAGACTATAACGAAACAATTAAAGCATACAACTCTCACATCCGTGGGTTCTTCAACAGTATGTTTTTAAATGCAGCAACTTTCCCTAAAAAAACTCCTTTTGCAGCAGCAGCAGGAACAGAAGTTGCTCCAACAGTAGACTTCTCAAAATAACAATCAACAATCATTGAAGGCGGTGTATTAACCGCCTTTTTTTTATTCTAAGAATATGGCAGTAAAAGATTTTTTCACCGAAGCACAGCAACAGGAAATCAGTCAATCGATCGAGCGTGCGGAATTAAACACATCCGGTGAAATACGTGTACATTTAGAGGATAAATGTAAGACAGAACCTGTAAAACGTGCAGTAGAAGTGTTTGAAAAATTAGCTATGCATCAAACAGAACAACGCAATGGTGTTTTGTTTTACTTGGCTGTAAAGGATAAAAAGTTTGCTGTCATTGGTGATCAAGGGATTAATGATTTAGTGAACGAACACTTTTGGGATGATGTAAAAACAGAAATGTTAAATCACTTCCAACGTTCTAAATTTTCTGAAGGTTTATGTAAAGGAATCGAGATGGCAGGTGAAAAGTTAAAAATTCATTTCCCTTACCAATCTGATGATGTCAATGAACTTTCCAACGATATCTCTTTCGGAGAGTAATTTTTGTATTTGAATTTTACTTCAGTAAACTCGAATTTATTTTTTTTGTCTGCCTCGAATAATCCTCCAAAAACAAAAAATTAGATTTATTATTTTATTTCATAATTTACACACATGTTAAAACACTTTTTTCTTTCCATCTTATTCTTGTTTTCGCTGACTGTTTTTAGTCAGAATGGTATACCTGATGCCCCTAATCCACCACGATTAGTAAATAATTTTTCTAAAGAATTTCCTGACTTTTTAAGTACTGAGGAACAAGAACTATTAGAGAATAAATTGGTTTCTTTTGCTGAATCAACTTCCAACCAAATTGTGATTGTAATTGTGGACGATTTGGCAGGTTATGAACCAGCAGAATTTGCTTATGAATTAGGTGATAAATGGGGTATTGGTCATGAAAAAGAGGATAATGGTATCGTCATTTTGATAAAACCAACAGGAGGACCTGGAGAACGAAAATTTTTCATTGCCACTGGTAAAGGTTTAGAAGGAGCAATTCCAGATTTTACATGTCGTCAAATCGAAGAAGATGAACTTATCCCTTATTTAAAAACAGGTGAATATTACAAAGCATTAGACAACACAACTGATGTGTTAATGAAATTTGCTAAAGGAGAATATAATTCTGCAAAGTATGCTAAAAAGAATGGAAGAGGATCTAAGTCTACAGCGATCATTGTCCTATTAATCATTGCCTTATTTGTATTCTTAATCTCTAAAAAAGGAGGACGCGGAGGACGTGGTGGTATGACCATGGGTCCTGGAGGATTCTTCTTTATGGGAAGTGGATTCGGAAGTGGCGGCGGATTTGGTGGTGGAAGTTCTGGAGGCGGAGGATTTGGAGGATTCGGCGGTGGTGGATTTGGCGGAGGCGGATCTGGAGGGAGTTGGTAAAAAAACGTAGAGCCGCAATGCCTTGCGGCTCTACGTTTTTTTACCAATGAGACGCAAAGCATTGTGGCTCTATGTTTTTTCACCAATGAGACGCCGTATACGGCGTCTGTACAGAATAAAATTAATTTTGAAGTAAAGCGATTATTTTTTCTGGTGTTTGAGAAAATCTATCCGCAATGATGGTTGATTGTAAATAGATTTCACGTCGTTTTTCCATTGTAGTTTCGATGTATTCCAATAATTCTTCGTCCGATTTATGCGCTATAAGTGGTCGTGAATTCGTAGCTTGCTTGACGCGTTGAAATAATTCTTTTGGAGTACGTTCTAAATAAATGGTTGTTCCAAGTTTATTAAGTTTAGACATATTATCGTTAAAACAAGGTAAACCTCCACCAGTAGCTATGATGATATTTTGATGTGGGATTAGTTCATCTACTAATTGTTTTTCCAACGCTCTGAAGTACGCTTCTCCCCTTACCTCAAAGATTTCAGAAACTTTCATTCCTTCTTTTTTTTCAATTTCTTGATCGGTATCTTGCCAGGTATATCCTAGTTTAGAAGCTAGTTTTTTAGCTAAGGTCGTTTTACCAGCACCCATGAAACCAACGAGGAAGATGTAAGACATAGTGAGTGACGAGTTATGAGTGACGAGTGACGAAAGATGATAATAATCTAGTAGAATTAAATTATTCCTCGACCGGAATAAAATTTGGGTCTTTGATGAATTTCGTGATTGATTCGATGTGACTTGTGTGAGGGAATTGATCCACCAAACTTAGTTTTTCTAAGATATACCCCATACTTTGTAACGTTTCCGTATCACGTGCTTGTGTGGATGGATTACAGGAAATATACACGATACGATCAGCTCCTAAATCAATCACTTTACGTAAGGTTTTAGGAGCAATTCCAGCGCGAGGTGGATCCAACACAATTGTGCCAATTTTCCCTTTGTATTGTGGGTATTCCGATAAAAATTTACCTACATCTGCAGCAAAAAACTGAATTCCT
>CANGOA010000083.1 GCA_947455255.1 Flavobacteriia bacterium
GGCAAGATCTTAATGACAATATACTTTGAAAGCTATTTCGGAATTAATCAGCTCTCATTCTTTTTCACTTTTTATTACTAAATTTATTCATTTTGTTATTGAAAACAAACATAGGAGAAATTAAGGAATTATTCAAGAGGGCAACGTAAGAAAATAGATTTATTAAGAAAATGCACTAATGATTTCGCCATTCTAAAAGAACTTGTATTAATAAAACTCAATAAATCTTAATTTCTTAATGGTGAAAAAAACGGATAACTACACAAACAAATCCTGCGCTATCTTATCTGCCCACGATTTTCCTTCGTTTGTTAAATATAATACTCCTTCCAGAAGTTCAGCCCATCCTTTGTTTTCTAAAGCTTTAATTTGCTGATAAAACTCTTGAGGTAATGGAAGTATGGATTCTAGCACTGCTATTCTCACTCCCCATTTTGTACGTAAACCAGTCAACAAAGCCTCGTTAAAACGATTTTCCTTCGTTAATAATTCAAAATCATATTCGGGTTGTTGACTTACAATTCCTTTAATATAACGTTGATTGTTAGAAACATTCCAAGAACGGTATTTTCCATCAAACGAATGCGCAGAAGGTCCAATTCCTAAATAATGTGCCCCTTTCCAATAACTCGAATTGTGTTTTGAAATATAGTTTGGTAGCGCAAAATTCGAAATTTCGTAATGTTCAAATCCTGCGTTGACTAATTCTTCTTGTAAAATCGTAAAATGTTCGTGCTGTAATTCATTACTCGCCGGTTGAATTTTCTCTTTTTTCACCCACGTAGACAGTACGGTATTTGGTTCGACGGTCAAACAATAGGCTGATATGTGTTGAACTCCCAATTTCAACGCGGTTCTTATCTCTTCTCTCCACACTTCCTCGCTCATGTTTGGAAGTCCATAAATCAAATCGATGCTTATATTTTTTATTCCTGCCGCTTGAGCAATTCCAATACACGCTATACTTTGTTCGACGCTATGTGCACGATTCATCCATTCCAAAGATTCCGTATTAAAAGACTGTAAACCAACACTTAGTCGATTTATTCCAGCTTTTGCCCATACATCTGTTTTGGAAATATCGATGTCATCAGGATTTGCTTCTAAGGTAACTTCTGCACCATCTTGAACATCATAATTTTCTCGAAGGGTTGAAAGAATATTTATTAACTCTTCTTCTGTCAACAAACTAGGTGTACCTCCTCCAAAATAAATAGTGGCAATTGGTTGATTTGCTAATGTATCTTTTCGTTCGATCAATTCTTCGCATAAAGCATTGACAAGATCATTTCGATACTTCTCAAAGGTCGTGCTAAAATGAAAATCGCAATAAGTACATGCTTTTTTGCAAAATGGAATGTGAATATAGATACCTGCCATCGAATATTAATAACGAACAAAAGGCATAATTACATCCGATGAAGAACCAAATATTTTCACATAATATATCCCTGCATTTAAGGTAGTAATCGACATTTTATAACTCTTAGCGTTTACCACATAAGATGCTATCAATTGCCCTGCAATAGAATACAATTCAAGCGTTTTAATTTCACTATTATCTGAAGAAACATTCAGTAAATCCAAGTTTGAAGGATTTGGAAAAACATTAAATTCATTCTCAACTCCTTTATTTTCAATCCCGTTCGTATAACAAAAGTTTTTACTTGAAGTTGATCCAAATTTGGCGTTCTGTGGCAACAGTTCAGCGACGACCTTTTTAGAATCGTCATAGAGTGTATAACTTCCTATTACTGAATCGCTCACAAACATGCCATCACCAGCGAAATCATATATTGAAAATGTATAACAATTCGCTTCTAAACAGAATTCTTCTTTAATTAGGGTAGGTTTAGAAGCTGTTTGTACGTATGGTCCTCCACTATACCACGTTTTATTTGTTGAATCTGTCAAATACCATACTGTTTCATCACCCTCAGTATCCAATTGTAGTTCTAAAGAATATTTTCTTGGATAACTTAATACATGAAAGCTACTTGAAATTGAATTATTTGTTTCTTCAGCATCTAAGAAGTTAGTGTCTTTAAGGATTGTTACAGTAAAAGTATGTGCACCTTTGCTAAATTTCTTAGCGGGCAAAAACAAGGTGTCAAACTCATATAGGGCTAATTTTCCATTCCAACTCACTTGTTTTAGAGAATCCATATCATACGAATACTTCACTTTTACTGTTTTCAATGTATCGCTTCCTCCGTTTGAAATCAGGACATAAGGAACAAGTGAATCCGTACACAAATGATTTTTTAAGTTTGTTGCATTGAATGCGATAAAAGGATCATAGATTGAAAGGGAACTTCCGTCAATAAAATCAACCTGAGCATCAACAGGATCTAACCAGTCACTCAAGCGTGTCGAAGATGTACCACCTCCATTCCAAGATTCACTTAACTTCGCATAATAATCCGTCAAAAATTTAGAGATACAATCGGAATCACCACCATGTAACTGGCCTACGACGCGATGATTTTGATCGAATAATGGTGAACCTGAAGAACCTGATTCTGTAATCCCTTGATCCCAATTCGTACGCCAATGATTACGTGGTTCCCCTTTATTAAAAGCCTCGGCAATAAGTGGTTTGTAATCTAAAGACACTTTTTTTATATCTGCTATTGGATGATGAATACCAATTCCTTTTTGTGGAATAGTACCAGACTTATCCCAGCCTGCATAAAACACATTCCATTGTGGATTTGGAGCCGAATTCAATTCACACAAAATAAAATCAGTTGTTTTATAGGAAGCAACTAAAGTGGCACCATTAATCGACATGTCTTTTGGTCCATCCACAGATGGTTTAGATGTTCCACAATCAGCATTTGCTTCAGGACTTTCCCAGCGAAAACGAAAAATCCAAGATGCTGGATTTGTTCCACAATGATATGCAGAAAGTAGATATGGTTTAAAAGGACCTGCAGTGGTATTCATAAGTGTTCCTGTACAAAATCCACCTGCACTGTTTATCATAATAGCAACAGCATTTCGTTGTTTTTCAAAGCCTTTACCTTGTGGACAATTCACATCAATATTACAGATCCCTGAACTATTCAAACTTCGTTTCACAAGTGTTTCCAAGGAACGAAATCCATGTATAACAGAACTTAAGTGCAAGATAGAGGTTCCTATATTTTCTTTCGGCTCAAATAATTCAATGATAACTTTTGAATCATTCACCAATTCAGTACCAAGGACATTTGCATTTGAATTATTTAAACTTGTATAAGCACCAACATATTCATTGGATTTAACTCCAACTAAATAAAGTCTTGAACCCATTTTTAAATTAAACCGATCAAACACAACGTTTATAGAAACAGCATTTGGACAATAAATTCCTAATTGATAAACGACATCTCCGTTAGCTAAAGAAACTTTTTCGAAAGAATTTAAAAGATCAAAATCAACTTTTAATTCTTTTCCATACTTCATTATTTTTTCTGAATGTCCACTCGCTTGAGATTCATTTGCTGCAATTTCATCTTCCGAATTTACAGATTCCATGGTATGAAATATAGTAGTTGGAATAATTTCTTTACTTATTGAACATGGCTTACCAGCAATCGTTTGAGCAACTAATACATTGGCAAACACTAATAAATAAATCACCGTAAAAACACGCATCATTTTCTATATTTCAGATACAATTTTTGAAATTACTGATTTTTTTGTGAAGTAAAATGTATTTTTGTTAATATGAAGCTATTATTAGTCGAAGATGAAGTAAAACTAGCAACTACTTTAAAAAGTGGTTTAGATGAAAGTGGCTTTCAAGTAACCATACAGTTTGAAGCTTTAAGTGCTTTAGAGTTATTAAAATCAACAACTTTTGACGTAATTGTAAGCGACATTGCGATGCCATTAATGAGTGGATTACAATTTGTAAAAGAGGTTAGAAAAATTGATCAACAAACTCCAATTCTGATTTTATCAGCATTTGATTCCATCGAAAATAAAATAGAAGGTTTTAATAGTGGAATAGATGATTATTTAACCAAACCATTTATTTTTATTGAATTAGTTGTACGTCTAAAATCGTTGGTTCAACGTTCTCAAAAAATAATCCCAACTACCATACTAAACTTCAAAGGATTAGAGATAAATTTAGATAATAAAATTGTTAGTCGCGATTTAAACAATATTGAACTTACCGCTAAAGAATTTGATCTTATTGTATATTTAGTAAAAAACAAAAACAAGGTGATTTCAAAAAAAGAGATTGCAAAAAACGTTTGGGATATAGATTTTGATACTGGAACAAACGTAATTGAAGTTTATGTAAATTATTTACGTAATAAAATAGATCGAGATTTTGAAGTAAAACTTATTCAAACTGTTCATGGTCGTGGGTATATACTAAAAGATGATTGAAAAATGCAGATTAGAACCAAGATTACCCTTTACTTTTTTATTACTGCAGCGAGTTTAATGACAATTTCATTCAGTGCAATATACTTTATTACCAAAAATAAAATTTCGACCAATTTCCAAGATCAAATTATAAAAAAAGCAAAGACTAGAGCAGTATATAGAATAAAATTAGAAGACATTGATAACAAAACGCTTAAAAAATTAGATTTACATAAAAAAGACGTATTTAAAGATGAAAATATCTCTATTTACGATGCGAATGACACCAAAATTTACACAAATAATGACAAGTATAATTTCAATGTTATTTTTCCAAATATAAAATCCATTTTAAAACAAATAAAAATTGAGAAAACATTTTATTCATCTATTGGCGAACTCGAAATTGTTGGTGAAATTTTCAAAGACAAGAAAAAAACCTATGTACTTTTAGTCGCCGCTAAAAATACTTATGGACAAAAATTATTAAATAATATTAGAAACAATCTAATCATCATTTTCATTATTATTCTTTCAGCATTATGGACATTTGGATGGATATTTTCTAAAAAAATATTAGTCCCTATTTCTATTTTAATGAATCAAGTTGATCGAATAAAGCTGAACAATATTTCATTGAGACTTCCAAAAAATAAAAACAACGATGAATTAAGTCGTTTAACTGAAACTTTCAACAATATGTTGGATCGGTTAGAAAAATCATTTCACATACAAAAGTCATTTCTTGCTAACATTTCCCATGAGTTAATGAATCCACTTTCTGTAATTAAAACACAAATTGAAATCAGTCAATTAGTTCAACGAGACACCGAAGAATACAAAAAAACGTTACAATCTATCCATGAAGATATTTCACGCTTAATTAGCATTTCTGAACAGTTAATTTTACTTTCCAAAATCAGTAATAACTCAGATAAAAACAGCTTTGTAAAAAATCGTGTTGATGAAATTTTATTTGACTCTAAGAAAAAATTTAACCTAAAAAATCCAAGTGCGACAGTAAAAATACTTGTAAGCGAACTTCCTAATGAGGAAAGTCAATTAACCATTTTTGGAAACAAATTATTAATCGAATCATGTTTTTATAATCTGATAGAAAATGGTGTTAAATACTCTAACGATAATACCGTAACTATAAAAATGTATTTTAAAAATAATAAGATTCATGTTGCATTCAGAAATTTTGGGGAAGCTATCGAACCCTCGGAACATGACAAAATTTTTGTCCCATTTTACAGATCAGAAAAATACATGAATAAAAAAGGATTTGGAATCGGTTTATCAATTGTAAAAAATATAATTGAAATACACGAAGCAACAATTCAAATCAACACATCTTCAGATGAGTACACTGAATTCCTACTAATATTTTAACAAACGCATTTTTTTCTAAGGTTTTTCTAAGGTTATTTCTTTAATCAATACACTTAAATTAACTCTCTTTGTCAAAAAAAAGGATAGATGAGAATACTTTTTGTTTCAAGGGGGAATAGTGATGATGGGAAGCAAAGTGTATTGATTTTAAACCAATCTGACTCTTTGAAAAATATCGGTTTAGATATTTTAGAATTTTCTGTAACTGGTAAAGGTATCAAAGGGTATATTTTCAATATACTTAAAATTCGAAAATTCATCAAACAGCAAAAAATTGACATTGTTCATGCTCACTATGGTTATTGTGGCATCATATCATTTTTAGCAAAAAGAAAACAAACAAAATTAGTTTTATCCTTGATGGGGAGTGATATCATCAAATCTCAACTTAACACATTCACAATCAATATAATCAACGAAACAATACGAAATATAACTAAATTTTTATGTGCATATTTTATTGACGAAGTTATCGTTAAGTCCGAAAGTATGTTAAAATTTCTTCCAAAAAACAGAACATATCATATTATTCCTAATGGTGTAAATCTTGCAAAATTCCACATTATTGACAAACAAAAAGCTCGTGAATTTTTAGGTTTAGATCCTATTAAAAAAATTATACTTTTTGCAGCAGACAAAAATCGAATAGAGAAAAATTACAAACTTGCTAAACTATCGGTTGATGCCTTAAAAAACAAAGAAAATGTTCAATTAGTTGATATAAATGGACAAAATCAATCTACACTAAACTTATATTATAATGCAGCAGATGTACTCATCTTAACATCATTTTATGAGGGCTCTCCAAATGTTATTAAAGAAGGGCTAGCATGTAACAAAGTGATTGTATCTACAAATGTTGGTGATGTAGCTAAAAACATAGAGAATATAGATAACTGCTATATTGCAGACTTTAATCCTTCTGATTTTTCAAACAAACTTGAAATTGCCCTAACACATGAACATTCAAATGGTAGAATTAAAATATTAAATGAATTAGACGAAGAAAGTATCGCCCGAAAAATTAAAAACATCTACATTAGTTTAAAAGCATAGATATTCTCTTAATATTTGTTAAGAAAACACATCCATTGTATAACAAAGTTGAAACTTATTAAGAAAGAAACTAAATTAGCTTGAAGTTTACGCTTTTAAATCTATATTTGTATGCAAAATTCGTGGATGAAAATAGTTATAGGTAGATTAATCAACATGTTAGCAGTTCTAATACTGCTGTTCGGACATATCTCTGCTGCCAATGCTACCACGTATAATTTCAAAAAAACAGACAAAACCCTTAAATTTTCCAAACTCAATCTTTCAGATGATGAGAGTTCTTTCCTTGAAGACGAGGAGGAGGAAGAAGAAGAAGAAGATTTTCATTCGCATTTTTATGATATACACTTAGAAAATAGTGTAGTTCAAGAATTCCTTTCTAAAAAAGTGTATGTAAATTCTGTTTACAAACACCTCAAAAACGAAAACAACACTTCTCTCCCACTCTGGTTGGAAGTGCGTCATATATTAATTTGATACTTATTCTTTTATCATTGACAACATAAATTTCAATGACTATAAATGAATAAATACTATCAAATTATATACTTATGGAAAAAAATTCTAGTCTCTTTGACTTGGAATATACCATTCAAGAGCTAAAAAAATACTTACCTACTCAAGGACCTCTTAAAGATTATATCTTTTTGAATTCGTTAGCTTGTTTTCAAGACTTGCCTTTTCATGAGGCAATGAAACGCTCTTCTGAAATCTTTGGTTACAAAACATATTTGGACCTAAAAGAATATCGTAAATTTTATGATAGAGGTCAAATACGTAAAGAGATTCTTCAGAAAGTGTTAATCGAACACAAAGGACTTGAGAATTACGAAGCTTGGGAACATAAATTAGTTCATCAAGAATATCAAATTCGAATTCTTTCACGTGTTGGAAAATTACGTGCCGCTTGGAAAAAATTCTTAAAAATTGACGTAGACAATTATGTTCATCTTAATCTTTTTAGAATTGTTGGAGCTTACCTCGACCAAGGTATTTCCATTTGGAATTTCCCTGCAAACAAACTAGGACTTAGAAATTCGCTGATTGAATTAGAAAAAAATAGTTTTACAAGTTTCTTCAAAACAGATAGAGCAAAACAATTGCTTTCAAACAAATCTATAGGAGTAAAAGAATTATTAGATATTCTCGTTGGTAAAGAAGAACTATATTTTCAATATATTTTCGATCAACAATTTGAACACCAAGGCTGGTCTGGTATGGTTTCTTACCTCGAAAAAAGTCCTCATGTTCTACTAGATAAACGATCCATCTGCATCGAAGATTTTATATTCTTAGAACTACTCCTTGAAATAGATACGCTAGACGACAGATATTCTGGTAAATGGACTTCTTTAGGATTACTTGCTAAAAACGCGGGAAAAGATCTATTTGCACCAACTCGAGATGTTGAAATTGCTGAAGTCCTAAAGTTATGGCAAGAAGCATACGAATGGTCGTATTACGACGATGTATTATTTTACCTAGCAAAACAAGAACCTGAAGAAAAAAATGAAAAGCCTAGTTTTCAATCTTTATTTTGCATCGACGATAGAGAATGCTCCTTTAGAACGTATGTAGAACAAACCGATCCACATGCAGAAACTTATGGAACAGCAGGTTTTTTCAATATTGAATTTTACTACAAACCTGACGGCGGAAAATATTTAACAAAACTTTGCCCTGCCCCTGTTACGCCTAATTATATCATCCTTGAAAAATCAAATAAATACAAACTCAAAAAGGAAGTTGGTTTTTCCAGTAAAAGTCATGGGTTATTTATTGGTTGGCTATTGACGCAAACTATGGGGTATTGGTCTGCGTTTAAATTATTGAAATATATTTTTAAACCTTCCTACGGAAATACTACTGTTAGTTCCTTCCAACACATGAGTCCTACAAGTTCTTTAATCTTTGAAAACAAAGGAGATAACCCAAAAGAGCATGATCTATTTGTAGGATTTACTACCATTGAAATGGCTGACAGAATAGAAGGTTTATTAAGAAGTATCGGATTAATTGAAAATTTTGCAGACATCATCTATGTAATCGGTCATGGCTCTACCAGTGCAAATAATGCGTATTATTCTACCATGGATTGCGGAGCATGTTCTTGCAAACCAGGTTCTGTTAATGCTCGTTTAGCTGCATTAATGGGGAATCACCCAGAAGTACGCAAAATACTCATTGAAAGAAGATTAAACATTCCTGAATCAACGCAATTTGTTGGTGGATTACACGATACAGCTCAAGATTTGATGGTCTATTATGATCTTGTAAATTTATCGGATATAAACCGTGAAAATCATTTAAAAAATCAAGAAGTATTTAATAAGGCTTTACTTTTAAATGCAAAAGAACGTTCTCGTAGATTCATGTCTGTCGATTCTACTCAATCCTTAGAAAAAATACATAAAGATGTACAAACTCGTTCATTTTCGTTGTTTGAACCTCGTCCTGAACTAGACCATGCAACAAATACTTTATGTGTAGTTGGTGGTAGATGGTTAACTAAAAATGTATTCTTAGACCGAAGAGCTTTCTTAAATTCGTATAACTACAAACAAGATTTAGACGGTAAGTTCTTACTGAACATTTTAAAAGCTGTTACTCCTGTTTGTGGAGGAATCAATTTAGCGTATTATTTTGCGAAAGTGGATGACCAAAAATTCGGGTCGGGTTCTAAATTACCACATAATATTGTTGGTTTATTTGGAGTTGCTAATGGAATTGAAGGAGATATCAGACCAGGATTACCAAAACAAATGGTGGAAGTTCACGACCCGATGCGCTTGATGTGTATCGTAGAACATTACCCAGATGTAGTACAAAAAGTGCTTGCTGAAGCTCCTGCAACTTTTGAGTGGTATCAAAATGATTGGATAAAATTAGTTGTTATGCATCCTGATACAAAAGAATTATATCTGTTTGAAAAAGATACTTTCAGATTATATTCTCCGCATCATTCTGTGTATAAATCTGCATCTGATCTTCAACGATTAGTAGAATCTAGCCACGAAAACATTGCTGTTCATCAATTAACAAATTCGTAAGGTCATGGAATATTTATTACATTATTTTTTAGTGATTCCTTTGGTTGGATACCTTATGAGTCTATTGATCAGTTCTAAAAATGAATTTGCAATTTCTCGTTTAGCTTTTGTTACCCTTGCAATACAATTGGTGTTTGCAATCGGGTTTACAATTGCTTGGCTAAAATCAGGACATACAGACATCAATCTTGCTGAGTTTTCAATCTATAAAACGTATGATTATGATTTCTTAATCGATTTATATTTTGATCGAGTTTCTGCTTTGTTCTTATTAATGGGAGCATTTTTAACCTTTTTGATTACCTATTATAGTCGTTTTTACTTACACCGTGAATATGGTTTCAAACGTTTCTTTAATACGATTTTGTTATTCTACCTTGGATATAACATCATTATCTTATCTGGAAATTTCGAAACACTTTTCATCGGTTGGGAATTTTTAGGGATTTCTTCATTTCTTTTAATTGCTTTTTATCGTGATCGTTATCTTCCTGTTAAAAATGCATTGAAAATTTTCTCCCTATACCGTATTGGTGACATTGGGTTGATTCTTGCTATGTGGTTGAGTCATCATTTGTTCCATGAAAATGTAACATTTGGTAAAATGCACAATGCAGAATTAGTGAGTCATTTATTGCAAAAACACAGCTGGGAAGGTTTCTTTATTTCTTTTGTGATTTTAGTTGCTGCCTTAGTGAAATCTGCTCAATTGCCTTTCTCGTCTTGGTTACCAAGGGCGATGGAAGGTCCTACACCATCAAGTGCGATTTTCTATGGTTCCTTATCCGTACACATTGGAGCATTTTTATTGTTGAGAACACATCCTTTTTGGGAACACCAAACAGCAATGCGTGTTTTAATTGGTATTTTAGGAGTATTATCTTGCATTATCGCAAGTATGATGGCGCGTGTGCAAACTTCTGTTAAAAGTCAAATTGCATATTCTTCCATTGCTCAAATTGGATTAATCTTCTTAGAAATTGTCGCAGGATTTGATAATTTAGCCTTATTCCATATTGGTGGAAATGCTTTATTGAGAACGTATCAATTACTGATTTCTCCTTCTATTGCTAGTTTCAAAATCAAAGAGCAATTATATACTTACGAACCACGTGAAAAAACAATCGAGGATAGTTTACCAAAACGCATCGAGTATTCATTTTACATTTTAAGTTTAAAAGAATGGAATTTGGAGACATTGATTTATCAATTATTTCTATCCCCATTGAAAAAAATATCCCGTAAATTCAGAATCTTACAGTTGAATTTAGGAATTTATTTCTTCGTGATTATTTACGTGACTGGATTAGTTCTTTTATACTTTAAATCTAGTATTCCTCCTTTCTTTGAAAACTACCTCCCTGGATTTTACGCTTTCATTGGCTTGTTAATGGTCGTTAAAGCATTTACAGAAAGAAGAAATGTACTCATGAGTTGGTTCATGGTAATGATGAACCACTTTTGGATTGCTTTAGCAATATCTATCAATGACACCATTCATTTTTCAACGATGGTAATGTATTTATCTGGCGTAGTAATTTCAGGAGCTTTAGGTTATGCTGCCATTCGTTTATTAATCAAAAAAGAAAAACGTATTACATTAGCTCGTTTCCAAGGACATGCATTTGAATATCCTACAGTAGCATTTGTGTTCCTACTTGCCTGTTTAGGAATGGCAGGTTTCCCAATTACACCAACAATGATAGGTGAAGATTTAGTATTCTCTTCCGTTCGTGAAGACCAATACTTTTTAGCGCTGTTCCTTGCAATCAGTTTGATTGTCGATGGATTGGCGTTAGTACGAATTTATGCACGTTTGTTCTTAGGGCCTCACGTAAAGACCTATCATTCAATTGCACATAAATCAAGTTGACTTCAACTCCGCTCAGTCTGACTTGATTTAATAAGAGTCAATCTAACTTGATTAATTTAACTATTTACTTTTTAACAAATAAAAAATGAAAACAGAAAACAAAACAACACAACCTAAAGATGGTTTCGTAGGGTTGAAAGAGAATTTTAGTTCCGATGCACTTTCCGGATTCTTAGTATTCTTATTGGCACTTCCTTTAAGTTTAGGAATTGCATCAGCAAGTGACTTCCCTCCTATTTATGGTTTAATTACTGCAATGATAGGTGGGCTTATCGTAAGTTTTTTTGCTGGTTCATTTTTAACAATTAAAGGTCCTGCAGCTGGATTAATTGTAATTGTAGCAGGTTCAGTAGCTGAACTCGGTCACGGAGACTCAACATTAGGTTGGCATTTAGCATTAGGTGCAATCGTAGTAGCTGGTGTGTGTCAAGTTCTTTTCGGTGTACTTAAATTAGGGAAATTAAGTGATTTCTTTCCACTTTCAGCTGTACACGGTATGTTAGCTGCAATTGGAATTATCATCATCAGTAAACAATTACACATTCTATTGGGTTTTAATCCTGTGACTGAAGCTGGAAAACCAATGGTTGAACCTCTTGAATTAATCAAAGAATTAGGCAATACTTTTTCTGATTTCTTTAAGCACAAAGATGTAGCTATTGTTGGATTAGTAAGTTTAACCATCGTTTTTGCTTGGCCAAGAATTCCTGTAAAAGCGATAAAAAAAATTCCTGCAGCTTTAGTTGTACTTGTTGTTGCAATACCTTTAGCTCACTATTTGCAAATCGTGAATATTCCTGACGTAAAAGATGCTGCAGGTGTTGTAACTAAAAAAGGTTTTTCACCACTTTTAAATTTCAAAGAAGGGCTTTTAGATATTATTCAAGTAAATGTAAGTTTTGATGGATTTTCACAAGTTGGTACATTCATTAAATTTGTGATCATGTTTGCTTTAGTAGGTTCCTTAGAAGCATTACTTACAGTGAAAGCAATCGATATGACGGACCCATTTAGACGTAAAGCAAATACCAATAAAGATTTAATTGCTGTTGGTGTAGGAAATATTATTGCAGGTGTACTTGGAGGTTTACCAATGATTAGTGAGGTTGCTCGTTCTTCTGCAAACGTTGCAAACGGAGGTAAAACACGTTGGGCAAACTTCTTCCATGGTTTCTTCATATTGTTATTCTTATTATTCGCTACACATTTTAGTGACATGATACCAAAAGCTGCTTTAGCTGCAATGTTAATCGGTGTTGGTTACAAATTAGCACATCCAAAAGAATTTGGTCACATGGCTAAAATTGGTTGGGAACAAATCATCATTTTCTTAACAACAATCATCTTTACGTTAGCTACAGATTTATTGGTTGGTATTGGTGCAGGTATCGTAATCAAAATTATCTTCCACTTAATGCATGGTGCCCCATTGAAAAACTTATTTAGCTCTAAAGCTCACATTGAAGGAAATGTAATTAAAGTTGAAGGAGCAGCAGTTTTTAGTAACTTAATTGGTATCAAAAAACAAATTGCAAAATTCAACTATACAGACAATGTAGTATTTGATGTAACAGCTTGTAAATTGGTAGATCATACAGTAATTGAGAACCTACATCATATCAAAGATGATTTCGAAAATGAAGGAGGTTCGTTTACCATTAAGGGGATAGAGGAATTTAGACCAGCAACTAATTCTAAACACGCATTTGCTGCAGTTAAGAAGTAATTATTAATTTCCCTCCCTCAAGGGAGGAGACCTAATTTCAAAAAAATTATTAAAACTATGAAAAAAATATTTTTAGCATCATTCATCCTTTTCATTGCGAATACTACATTCGCTCAAAAGAAAATATCGGAACAAAACCATGCTTGGACAACCTACCAAGGAAATCATAAACTTTCCAAAAAATGGGGTCTTCATACAGAATATCAATGGCGTCGTGCTGATTACTACCAACATTGGCAACAATCGCTTTTACGTGTTGGTTTAGACTATCACTTAAATGCAAATGCATTTGTTTCTGCAGGTTATGGAAGTATCATTACTTTTCAATATGGCGATATGCCCGTAAGTCACCAATTTAATGAACACCGTATTTGGGAACAATTCACCCAAAAGAGTACCATTGGTCGTGTGGATATTCAACACAGATACCGTTTGGAACAACGTATCTTGGATAA
>CANGOA010000084.1 GCA_947455255.1 Flavobacteriia bacterium
AAGAAAAATGATGTAGCGATTCCAATCACGGTATTGGAAGAATTAGACAAGTTTAAAGTAGGAAACGAAATTAAAAACTTCGCTGCAAGAGAGGTTATTCGTTTTATCGATAAAATTGCCGGAAGTGGAAAATTGCAAGACTGGATAAAATTCGGTACTGCAGACCTCGGAAGATTTAAAATTATTTTAGATTCTAATCCGACTGGTCTTAACGCGGAATACATCTTTTCCGTAGGTAAAAACGATCATAAAATCATCAATAGTGCCTTAGTTCTTAAAGAATCGGAGCCAAACAAAGAGGTAATCTTAGTAACGAAAGATATTAACCTGCGCATCAAAGCGAAAGCGTTAGGATTAATGTCTGAAGATTACGAAACAGGCAAGGTAGATTCTGATATTTTGGATGAAGATGCGTTCATGAATATCGACAATGTGGAGTCTTCTATTATTCAAACGTTGTTTAACAAAGAATCGATACCAGAAAACGGAATCTTGGGAAGTAAAAAGACAGCGAATGGTTACTATATTCTTAAGAATGGAAAAACCTCCTCCTTGGCTTACTATAATCCAATTACGGATCACATTGATCGTGTGGATAAGAATTATGTGTACGGTATCAAAGCGAAAAATGCGGAACAAGCCTTTGCTTTTCATGCACTGCAAAATAATAACATCAAATTGGTGGCATTACAAGGAGTTGCAGGAACAGGTAAAACCTTATTAGCCTTGGCAAGCGCATTGGAACAAAGTAATCAATACCAACAAATTATTCTTGCGCGACCATTAGTTCCCCTTTCTAACAAAGAAATCGGATTTCTTCCTGGAGACGCGAACGATAAAATCGCTCCCTACATGGAACCGTTGTGGGATAACTTGAAATTCATCAAATCTCAATTTGGTGAAAACGAGAAAAAGCACAAAGCGATTGTAGAAATGGAGAAAGAAGGGAAGTTGGTGATTACTCCGTTAGCATTCATACGAGGTAGAAGTTTGTCGAACATCTTATTCATCATCGATGAGGCACAAAACTTAACGCCACACGAGGTGAAAACGATCATCACACGAGCGGGTGAGAACACTAAAATCGTGTTTACGGGCGACCTCAAACAAATTGATACGCCTTACTTGGATGAACATAGTTGCGGTTTGGCGTACATCATTGATAAGCTACAAAACCAACCCTTGTTTGCGAATGTCAAACTAGAAAAAGGAGAACGTTCCGAACTAGCGAATTTAGCGAACGATTTGTTGTAGGATAAGTTTTAAAAAGAGGAATCCCTGTGGTAAGAACTGCAGGGATTTTTTTTTGTGATAAATCTCCCTCCTTGAGGAGGGATTAAGGGAGGTGATTTTAGGGATTATTAAATAAGAGTAATTTCCTGCTGTAAGTGTATTTCAGTATTGAAAACTAAGGGATTTTTATTTAGATAGCGAGACTTTATTTATTTCATCTTTAATCAATATCCGAACCCTATTTCCCTCTTCAATACTTAAACCATTTAAAATTTTGTATTCGCTAGATGCATCAAAAACGATTATCAATCTTCCAATGTTTTGAATTTTAATGGTAGGGAATATATTTCGAAGCTTAGTAACATTTCCTATAAATCCATCATAGCCTAGTTCGCGTTCGTATTGGTTCAAATAGATATCAATTTTTGCGATACTTTTTACCTCGATTTTTTTATCCTTTAATAAGAACGTACCTGTTCTTTTAATATAGAGGAATTCATCATCAATTAAAATCTTTTCTCTTCCTAGAATAAGCCAAAGTATAAGTCTTAAAGAGAATAATCCTAAACATAGATGAATAATAACAACAACGAGTAAATCAATTCTATACTCAAATTTGAAGAATTGAAGTGGAGATAAAATCAACAAAGAATAACACGCTGCTATTAAAAAGGACGAAAAATTCCTTCTAGCTTTTACCTCGTAGAGTTGTTTTAATTCTTGGACTTTCATTTCCGAAATTATTTAATTTACAGTATTAATAAATGTGGTGGTTAAGTTGTGAAATAATTTCTCAATTTAATAGTATTCATAGTGTATTTGATAAACCCAAAATAGTTTTTTATTGATATAAAAATCAATTCTTTCGAGTAAATCATTACTTCCATATGTGTATTTACAGTTCATGACATCGCCATTTTTTAGATATTCTTTAATGGAAATTAATTGCTGCTTGTCATTTGCTTTCTCAATTCTTTTTTTGGATGACCTACATAACTATAGCAGTTGAAAGTTGATGGTTGAGTAATTGTATTCGTAATTAGTAAACTATTATTAATTGTATCTCGAGTGTAAAGGATTACTCTGTAATTAGATGTGTCTTGACCATTAAAGGTTCGTTTTTCAATAAGTTGTCCTTTTGGATTGTATTTTTCTAAAATAGACAAGGTAGTATCAATAGACTTATTTTGGTAATCGAAAATGTATACTTTTAGTGATTTGACGTGATTAAAAAGTATCATTCGTTCTTGTTGTTCTTTAACTTCTGATAATTGACCGGACACGCCAAGAGAAATAATGAGCGAAAAAATAAAAAATAGAATTTTCATATTTATTTTATTGTAACTTATTTATAACTGCTCCGCTCCCTTGGAATTATCTTCCTGCGGCAAATATTGTGTTTATCACACTCAAAAATACCAAATCTTACCGCGATAAATTCAAGTAAACTACATTTAAATTTAATACCATGTATCAAAACTAAATTATTACAACTCATTTCTTCCTCCTTGCCATTTCTTATTTTTTTGTGACCTTTGTCTGAACCACAAGCAAACTAAACATGAAAGGTCAACTCCATAAAATGCGTGTCTCGCAAGACACACCGGTGAAGTACTACTTAGAACTCGATGCAACCATTTGTATGAACGATTACATCGGTAAATCTATCACGCTTTCGTGGAGCGGGGTCATACATTGTGTTTCGTGTCAAAAGGTGACGAAAAGTTCGTTTGGACAAGGGTTTTGCTATACCTGTTTTACGCAATCTGCGCAGGCTGCAGCGTGTATCATTCGACCAGAACTGTGTCGTGCGCACCTCGGAGAGGGGAGAGACGTGGCGTGGGAAGAAGCGAATCACAACCAACCGCACGTGGTATACTTGGCGCAGTCCGATATCGTGAAAGTAGGAGTAACCCGCGAAACACAAATCCCAACACGTTGGATTGATCAGGGTGCTGTGGCAGCTATCAAAGTCGCAGAGACACCGAATCGTTATTTGGCTGGAGTGTTAGAGGTCGCGCTGAAAGATCATTTTTCAGACAAGACCAACTGGCAACGTATGTTGCGCAATGAGGTCGATGAGAGCATTGATTTGATAGAAGAAAAATGGCAACTCGAAGGAATATTACCAGATGATTTATTACAGTATTTCACCGAAGATGATGAAATATTAGCATTCGAATATCCAGTGAATCAATATCCTACAAAAATAAAGAGTATGGCCTTGGAAAAATTAGGTTCGGTAGAAGGAATATTGCAAGGAATAAAAGGGCAATACCTATTGTTTGATGGGGATCGCGTAATCAATTTACGCAAATATTCGGGGTATATGGTAGAATTTATGGGGTCGTAAAAAAAATGTAGGGGCGAAACATTTTTCGCCCCTACATTTTTTTCGCCCCTACATTTTTACATTACGATTTTTTCACGTATTGCGTCAAGATAACAATATGCTGATCATTCACCCTTCCTTCAATATGTTCGTGGTTATCGTGTACCAATGAAATGTTACGAACCGCAGTTCCACGTTTAGCTGTAAATCCACCACCTTTCACATTCAAATCTTTGATTAACACCACAGAGTCGCCACTAGTTAATGGAACACCATTGCAATCTTTGTGAATTTGTACATCTTCTTTGTCTTCCCCTTCTCCTGTAGCTTTTGCCCAATTTAAGGTTTCATCTTCCAAATAAAGCATGTCTAATAAGTCTTGTGGCCAACCTTCAGCACGTAAACGTTGCAACATTCTCCAAGCCATCACTTGTACCGCTGGAACCTCACTCCACATACTATCATTCAAACATCTCCAGTGATTTGCATCAGCAGTTTCAGGATTTTCGATTTGATCATGACACGTTTCACAAATGAAAATATAATCTTCTAAACGACCATTGTTCGGTGCTGGTGCAACCTCGTAAGATCTTAATTCGTTAGTAGAAGCGCATAATTCACAAGCGGAATTGCTACGTGCGTTTAGTTCTTTTTCAAATGCCATGATGATCAATTATTAGTTAAGTAGGTCAAAGGTAAGTAAAAATGCAATCTGAAATTTTTAGCTTTCAAAGGTTCTACTTATTTTTTCAAAATATTAATTACAATAGATTCATTTTTATCTAAGACGGATACAAATGGAGAAATTACATTTTCATCTAGAAAAATAATATTTACAGTGTTTTTCCCCTCGCTTCCAGTAGATATCGCTGTAAATTTCAATTTTGCACTTTCTACATCTGAAAAAGGTAATTCGATAAGAGTTTTTTTATTTTTAATGACAAAATTTTCTAGAATAGGTTGATTATCATAAAAAATAGTAATGATGTCGTTGTCTTCGTTTGATCCATCCCAAATAAATAATGAGATGGTTTTAGATCGCCATCCTAATTTTATGTAGTTTTTGGATGTGATAGTTTTGTAATTCAATATTTGACTAATATTTGTATCAATATCTTGATTTACTTGTGCAAAATTGATTAACGGTAAAAGAAGAAATAGTAGTAGGGTAGCTCTCATGATAAAAATGTAATAGTTTGAATAGTGTTTTTATTTGATGCGACAAAAGTAAGAAACACGAGAAATACTCAATGAATAAATGTTTTTATTTTTTGATACAAAAAAACACATGAGATTTTGTTTCTATGAAATTAGGTTTGAATTTTTAAGTTATTAAATTATTATTAAGTTGTTAGTAGGTGTAGAGGTTCGATTTTTAATATTTACTATATTTCAAGCTATATTTCAATTCTTTCATTTTACTTTCATCGTAAGGATTTTTAACACATTGAAAAATAGAAATTGGGTTGTTTTTGGATTCGTATTCTACGGTAGATGTTTTATTTAGATCCATATTATAATAGCTTGAATTCTTTTTTATATTGCCATCATTATCAAAAATGTAGTTTTCGTGCAATTTTGAATGATCGTTTTCTAAATCTAATTGTAGATAATTGTCTGTATATAAAAAATATGTTAGATTATTTGAAATGTAGATTAGTTTATCCTTCGTGTCATATTTATAAATAGCTGGTTCCAAGTCATAAGTGGTTTTTTTAGATACAAGTTTTCCATCATCTGAAAATAGGTAGCTGCATGAATTATTGTTTGGTTGATTCGAATTATAAATAAATTCAGATGTTTCTTCCAATACGAGATTGTCTATGTATTTGTAATGGGTGATTTTGTAAGATCCATTTTCAAGTACTTTTTTTACTAATAAATTATTTTTTTTGTCATATAAAAACCTAGTCTCTATTTCTGTTTGATTTTGGTAGATGGTAGTTTGTAGAATGGGTCTATTTAAACTGTCAAATTCCCAAACAGTTTTTGATTTTTTTATTAAATCTGAAACGCGTTCCAAATTCCCGTTTTTCAAATAATGAATCATTTTTACGGGCTCTTTTGAATTAGTTTCATTGAATATTTCAATCGTGTTAATACAGTCTTTTGTGTGAAGTGGGACTTCTTCAAAAAATCGAATTTCGGGATGATTAGGATTATTTTTGAAAACAGTTGGTAAAAAGACATCGCGTAATTTGGTGTTCGCTTTTTTAGGAATATTCGTTTTTAAAAATCCAAACGGACCATTGGGGTTTAAAAAAGGTATGATCTCATCAATCCTACAAGAAATTTCAATTGGTATCCCGTATATTTCTTTGGTACACTTAGACCATGAAGGGATAAAAAATGCAAATGTAAAACCCTTTAAATACGGCAAGTATTCTTGAAGAACGGATTCATCAAGTAGCATTCTTTGAGAAAAAATTGCATTGTTTAATAATGCTGTGTAATGCGTTTCTTGGTCTTCAACGTTGTATTCTTCTTCAATTGAAACTGCTTCATTCCTAATTAGGTTTCGTTTGAGTTGAGAAAAAGTAAGTGGCTGTAAATTTTCTTTTAAATTTCGATTTAATAAAGCGAACAGTTTGTGCCCTGAATTTTTTAGAAACACGTCTTTTGATTCATATTTTATCCCTGTCTGCATATTTAGATAGTAAATTTTGGAATTACGTAAAAATAAATCTGATATTTGGCGATCTTCTGAAGCAATTCTGTACACGGTTACCATACGGAAATTTAACACACCATGTGTATACGATAAAACTTCGAAATCAACTTGTAAAATATTACATATAGAAGGATTGATGATATCTTGTTGATAATTGGAGTACTTATTTGCGTAGTTGCTCAGTGTTTGAATTGCATGGGTGCGCATCGATTGGTAATAGTTAACCGAATATAGTTGATCAACAAAGATTTTTTTTAGCTCTTTATTGATTTTATTTTGAGTTAAAATGTCTTTTAATCCATTAATTTCGGGACATTCAACCTCAATATCCTTGTAATAATTTAAACTTGGAATAGATAGATATTTCAATGGTTCCACGATTTTAAGACTTGCAATGGTTGGATTATTTTCAGGTGTAACTTGTGCATAAGAAACTAAACCTAAGGAAATAAATATAAGTGCTATAATTTTTGATGGCATAACGCTATTTTTTTAAATAGAATTGGATGATTACACTTTTAGAATCAGTTGAAAGGGTTACGTTCACAGCGTCGAAACCGCGCGATTTCATTTCTTGGATAAGTTGATCTTTTGTAATAGTAGTTTGTTTGGAGTCTATGCTAATTAAATATGAAAACTCACTCTGCTTTTGGATGGGTAAACTATAGGTTCCAAATATGAATTGATTGCTAATCAATATATTTTCTGCTTCTACATTATACGCTTCTTTTTTCTCATTTTTAAGAAATATGAAGGGAAGTGTTAAACTTGCTTTTGGAACATATACCCCCATAAATCCTTTTCCTTGAGCGTCTTTTTTTAATTCATTTACTGAAAAATATCGACTTGGAAATAATTGTTGGATTACGAAAGAATCAAATGTCGGATTGAAATCAACCACCATAGTGTCAAACGAAATTAAAACGCCTGTTTTAGCAATTTCTGAAATGGAAAAACACGTGTTTGTCAAATTGTTAAATGAAATTCCATTAACGTGCTCATAATTTAACGTGCTTGCATTAAAAAATACTTTTGATCCAATGTGTTTTGTGGTGTTAGCTACAAATGAAGCTTGATTTTTAACAGGATCCCAAGTGTGTAATAAATTTGGATTGAATTCTAATGCGAAATTTTTAGAACTTACACTAACCTTTGTTTCAAGTTTGTTTTCAGGATTATAAGTCATGTTGATATGAAACTTTGATTTTAAATCATTGGTGTATATACAAGGGTTGAAAATCAATTTTATTCCTTGATTGTCGGGTATTTGTAAATACATTTCTTTAAACGATACAACATCAAAATCCATAAATCGTGAATCTCCTTTTACATTCATCGAAAATTGTTTGTTGATATAGAAAAGTGAAGAATAGAAATCACCTATAGGTGCATGAAAGTCTAACCCCATTCTTCGTATGTAAGCTAAATCAGCTAACTCTGTAATCTGGGGGGCGTAATTCAATTTTATGATTGTTGGGTCATAACAAACACAAGGTATAGAATCAATGTGTTGGTCAATAACACCTAATTTATATTTTTTAGTATCCACCAATTCTTCTTTGGTATTGTATGTATTCCAAATACTATCTTTTTCATCGTTTTTATAGTATCCTGTAATTCGAAGTGAATCTTCATAGTTTCGATATTCAGTATAACCATTTCGTTTTCCTTTTGAATACGTGATTTGTTCTTTAAGTACATTTTTAGTATTCCATGTTTTAAATACTCCGTCTTTGAGAGCGTTTGAATATTCTTCAAGATATTTTAATTGTCCATTTTCATAATATTCTTCATTTCTACCTTCTTTATTCCCTTTTCTGTAATGGTTGGCTGTATGTAATTGACCATTTTCATACCATGTAAAGCAGTCTTTATCATAATTTCCTTTTAAATCGTAATGAAAAATTGAACCTAATTGTCCATTCGGATACCAATGTTTTCTAGAAATAGGCATGTTAGTAATTGTTGAATCATACAATTCTTCAGTTTGTTTTTTGCCATCAAGGTTATACTGAATTTTTATTCCGTGTCTTTTAAGTCGTTTATAATTCTCTGTAAGAGTAGAATCGCCATTTTCATTCCAAATAGTAATCGCTCCTTCAATATTTCCTTCTTCTAAATTCGTTTCTAAAAGTTTACGACCATTTTGAAAAAATAAATAAAGCTTTCCTGTGGGAAAATTGTCTTTTAATGTAAAAGATGAAAATTTTTGGTCTTTAGAAAGCCAACTTGAAATGATTTTTTCATTGGAGTCTATTTTAGAAGTTAGTTCGATATCCATTGGTTTATTTTTAGTGTTTTCATAAAGCTTAGCAGCTAATTTTTTATTCTGGATTGATTTTTCAGAACCATCATTCTCAATGGAGTAAAACTCATGCGTTAGGAGTGTTCCGTCAAATAACCAATTTGCTGTTTTAAGTAAATGATGTTGGTAGTCATACTCATTGATTTTTTTTAGAGTACCATTTGGAAAATAGAATGTTTCGGTACCAATTACACGGTCATTTAGGGTGAAAACTTCACGTTCAAGCGTCCCGTTTGGATAGAAAAACAATCGCTTTTGCAGTCGAAAGTCATCGTTTAATTTGAATGTAGAATTAAAATTATATAAAATAGATTTTGTTACTCCATCTTCATAATAAGTTAGTTCTTTGTAACATAAGTGATCTCTATTGTGAAATTTTAGTTTTTTAATTTTTCCATTTGAATAGTATTCTTTTAGTTCACCAATGGGTAAACTACATTTTAAGATAGTATCGATGATGTAATTCGCTTCAAATTTGAGTTGCCCATCATCATACCATTTTTTACTTTTCCCATATTCTAATTGGTTACGAAGAAATTGTTCCTCAATTTTTATTCCTTTATCGTTCCAGTATTCGTATTTACCATCCACTTTCCCCATGCGATAAGTGAATATTTTTTTAGCTTTTTCAGTAGGTGAATTTGGTTTACTATACGTTTGAATTTCTTCACCATCTTTATATGATTTCCAAGTGTTTTTTTCTAATACACAGATATAATTGGTACTCAATTTGACAGTACTATCGCTATTCAAGATTAAATATTTACCACATAAAACACCATTTTTGTAATTGTATTCGTAGATTAAACTGTGCTCATGCTTGTAGTATTTTCCATCTAAAACACCATGTACATAGCTTTTAATTTCTTCAGGTTTTCCATTAGGATAATAATGTGCTTCTATTCCATGTTTAACACTTGTTTTTTTACCATCTTTTTCAGTAATTATATATGTTTCTATGTCGGAAAGATCTCCATTTACTGTCCATTTTTTGTAAGTTCCTAATTCTAAATTTTCGGAATAGTATCTTTCTGATTCTTTGATGCCATTGGAGTACCATTTTTCTTGTATTCCATCTAATTTGCCATTTTTGTAGTTTGAACGTTGATTCAATATGCCGTTATCGGAATAGACTAATTGTTCTCCATCCAAGTATAACTTATTACCAATGTTTTTTTCATTTTCTAGATGATTTCTTTTAATGTAAGTTTCACGATCAAGATATTCATTTTTTGACCTTACTTTTCCTGAAAGTGTATAGCTAATAACTTTTCCGCTGTATTGACCTTTTGAATAATGAGATGTAGATTTTAATATTCCATCATCCCAATATTCTTTCCAAGTTCCCTCTTTTAAATCGTTTTTGTACTTTCCAATTTGCTTTAGCTTTCCAATACTATTGTATTGAATGTATTTACCCTCTCGTACAGATTTTAGTTTATTTGTTTTTTCTTGAAGGATTATTTTGAAATGTTGCTCTAATTCTAAATTTCCTGAAGGATTCCATTTTTTTTGATGGACAATTAAGCCTTGTTTATATTCAGATAACTCATTTATTTTACCGTTTTCAAAATACACAATTCGCTTTTTAAGTAACGAATCCTCATAATAATCTTCTTTGATTGGAATGGTAAATGCATTGTAAAATGTTTCAATTATCTGTTTTCCTGACTTTTTTTTAATGGATAATATAATTTTTCCCTCACGAGTAGAATTAAAGATGGTATCGGCTCCATTTATTTTAATGGGATTTTGTGCAAACAGTTGTGTTGTTAATAACACGATTACGAATAATAGTTGTCTAGATAAATGGTTCATAATAAATAGTTTGATTAAAATAAATATTAGAAATTTGCTTTTATTAATCCTATATAAATATCCACCACCTGCTTCAAAATTCCTTTGCTTTTATCTTTCCCTTGAATACGTATTGTCGAACCTTCATTCGTTGCAGTGATTTTAACCCATGAAATGACGTTCAAAAAAGGATATTCCCCCACGAGTGCTGGTTGTTTGGCATTGTAATCTGTAACATCCATAAAGAAATCGAGACCATGTGTACCAAAATCTTTGGCGAAATTTGGTAGAATCACGTCTTGTTGCGAATTTATATGTGTTTTGCTCGTTGCAACAATAGCTTTTTCATGAATGTTAAGACTATACAGTGGATTGTTTGAGAAAAAGGAGCGTACTAAATTGGAAATTGTTTTTCCTTCATCGCCCAACGCAATGTAAGCACTATGACTATCGTGTTCTCCGTAATACAAAAAGGTAAGTTGTCCCCCGAATAAGTTGGTCACAGGACGATTACCCAAAGCCATCATTCCTAAGGCAATATTTCCTTGAGTTTGTCCTAGTTGCTTAAAGAACTCAGGGTTAAAATCCTCAATAAATGTCTGTATTTTCATTGGATCTAAATGCATCGAAACACCTAAGGTCGCATTTCCTTTAGCAAGAGAGGCAAGGGATTGGTTAGAATGTGCATCGAACATCATTCGTTTTTTCAAACTTTCTGAGAAGTTATGTTTGGTGTCGATAGTAATTCCTCCAGCTTCAAAGTTGATGGTAGTGTTTATCGTTGCGTTATGAAGTAATTGGTCGACTTCCTTTTGCTTAAGTTTATCCAAGGTAATTGCATTGCTTTGTTTGTATAATCCATAAATGTGATCCAAGTGGGTGTGCAGTTCAATCGCTCCTGTTTCGGTGGGTTCATGCGACAATGTTGGTGCTGTGTCTTCGTTTAATTCTTTAAAAATGGTCGTGAATTGTTGCTGGGTAATTGTTCCCTGTTCTTGAAAATGAAACAGTACTACATTTCCTTGTATCGCGACTCCATAACCTGTCCCTAGGGCAAAATCGATGTTTTTACCATGTTCCATTAATAATCCCAAGGATGCAATTTTATCCTGTATGGAATCTTTGTTCTTGAGGGTAGCAAATACGTTCACTTCGTATGGATTTTCACCGCTGTTTAATAGGCCTTCTACGGTAAAACAGATCCCTGAATCGACATGAATCCCATGGTTGAAAGCAAGTAATTCTTTAGAAATTAAGGTGTTTAGTTTAGGGATGTGTTGATAATCCGCATTTTTTAGAATGTCTTTGATATTCAATTTTCCAGAGAAAATGACCTGTTGATTTTGGGTAGAATAGTGAGCGAATTTCTCGCTTAAACTGCGTTCTTTCGCTTCGTCTGAACAAGAAGTTAGGAACGTAACAAGTACCAAGAAAAGTAGACTTATGGGAATTAATCGCATAGTGGTTCGATTTATCAATATTAATTACGAATTTTACTCTGTAAATTTAGTTAGAAAAACGAACGATATGCACGCAATTGAACCCTTTTACTTGTGGAGAGATTTTTACATCGCATCGGAAGATACGGCTTCTCCATTCTATGGAAGGGATTATAGCGAGTTTACCTATACTGATCAAATTTATAATTTTTACATCCATCCTCAATGGGATTCCATAGGTTCTCCAACGATGTTTATCAAGATTCTGTATGTGGATTACGATGAAGATTTTGCAGTTGTTGAAATGATCGGTGAGTGGAATGATGCGATTGAAAATGATATTATGACCTTAAAAAGGGATATCATCGAACCGATCATGGAGCATGGAATCAATAAGTTTATACTGATTGGAGAAAATGTATTAAATTTCCATTATTCCGACGATTGTTACTACGAAGAATGGTTTGATGAGGTGGAAGACGGTTGGATTGCCCTCGTGAATTTCCATGAACATGTCATCAAAGAATTTGAAAAAATACACCTCGACAGTTATTTCGTCATGGGAGGTGAATTGGAAGAAGAGGAATGGCGCACCATGCAACCCTACGATTTTTATGTAAAAATAGCCGATTATGTCCAAAAACGATTGTCATAACATCACAATGGACCGTAGAGACACAATGCTTTGTGTCTCTCTAATTGTGGTAAAACCACAACGTAAGGACGTTGCATTGCAACGTCCATATTTTTTAAAATAAAAATATAGATAGATATAAAATGAAAAAAATCCTCATCATAGACGACGAACGGAGCATCCGTCGTGCCCTTCGTGAAATCCTTGAATTCGAAGAATACGACGTATTCGAAGCTGAAAATGGTCAAGAAGGACTTGATTTGCTGAAAGCGAATCAGTACGACCTTGTATTCTGCGACATCAAGATGCCTATCCTCGACGGAATGGAGGTGTTGGAAGCTATCAAAAAAACAGAAAACGACACGCCATTCATCATGATTAGCGGACATGGAACCATCGAAACAGCTGTTGAAGCGATACGTAAAGGAGCCTTTGATTTTATCGAAAAACCACTAGATCTTAACCGAATTTTAGTTACCCTGCGCAATGCAAACGAGCGCGTTTCCTTAGTGGAAGAAACAAAAGTGTTAAAATCGACGATCAAAAAGATAAAAGGATCAGCCATCATAGGAGAATCCGAAGGAATTCTTCGCATCAAGGAGATGATTGAGAAAGTTGCACCGTCCGATGCGCGTGTATTGATAACAGGTGGCAACGGAACCGGGAAGGAGTTGGTCGCGCGATCGCTTCACGAACTTTCTAGCCGTGTTAAAATGCCGTTTATCGAGGTGAATTGTGCAGCGATTCCATCTGAATTGATTGAAAGCGAATTGTTTGGTCATGAAAAAGGGGCGTTTACATCTGCTGTAAAAGACAAAAAAGGGAAGTTTGAATTAGCACAAGGAGGAACTATTTTTTTGGACGAAATCGGCGACATGAGTTTAGCTGCACAAGCGAAAGTCTTACGTGCCTTGCAAGAAAACGTGATTCAACGAGTAGGTAGTGAGAAAGATACAAAGATAGATTGCCGTGTAATTGCGGCTACCAACAAAGATTTACGCAAAGAAATCGAAGAGGGGAGGTTCCGAGAAGATTTATTTCACCGAATTGCTATCATATTGATTCATGTACCAGCACTCAATGACCGTCGCGATGATATTCCTTTGTTAGCAGAACATTTTTTAACGGTGGTATGCAACGATCATGGCATCGCCCGAAAAGCCTTCGATGTGAAAGCGATTCATGCACTCACAGCCATCAACTGGACAGGAAACATCCGTGAATTGCGCAATGTAATTGAGCGTTTAGTAATTCTTGCTGGGGATGTGATTACAGAACAAGATGTGAATTTATTTGCAAATCCGAAGGGGTGATATTAAAATCAAATTTATTTACTAGATAGTAATTAAAATGAATTATTGTTTATTGCATTGAATTACAGCAGTCGAATCATATGGTACTTGATTAAATGCTGCTTTTGTTG